>JAPHTE010000436.1 GCA_026196445.1 Lysobacterales bacterium | reverse complement strand
TTCGAGCACACCGCCAATCCCGACACCACCTGACAAATGTACGTGGCTGCCGATCTGTGCACAGGAACCCACCGTCGCCCAGGTATCGACCATCGTGCCAGCCCCGACATGGGCGCCGATGTTGACATAACAGGGCATCAAAACGACATCGTGGCCAATAAACGCACCACGGCGTACGGTTGCCGGCGGCACGATCCGCGCTCCGCATTTCCTGATATCGTCACTGGAACCGGGCTCGAAACGTAACGGCACCTTGTCGAAGTAGTGGGTTGCGCCGTCGTCAAAGACTTCGTTATGGCGGATGCAAAAATACAACAACACGGCTTTCTTCAACCATTCGTTGACCCGCCAACCATCACCACCAGGTTCAGCAACACGTAAAGCACCTTCTTCCAAACCCGACATCGAGGCCTCGATCGCGGTCACCAGGTCCAAACCCGCGTTCTCCGGGTTGATGCGATTGCGTTCCTCGAACGCCGCTTCGATCAATTGTCGATAATCCCGGATTTCAGAACTCATCTCATACCTGCCCATGCGTTGCAACGTCAATCGTCGACTGCCCAATCCTGCCCCAATGTTTCTTCCAGTGTGTCCAGTAGTTGAGTGCGTATCTTACGGCTGAGGGGCTTATTTTGCTTGTCGCTGAGGATAAATGCATCTTCCACGCGGTCGCCCAGCGTTGCAATCCTCGCATCGTGAATCCGAACACCACAAGCTACCATGGCTGCAGATATATGCGACAACAGCCCCGGTCGGTCAGGGCAATCCAGGTCCATGAGGGTCTTTTCACCACCATGCGCTGCCGAGAACCGGATGCGCGCACTGCTCTTGAATGGCCGCAAGCGTCTCGGCAACCTGCGCAAAACCGGGCTGGACAGATTCGCCTTTGCCAGCACTTCATGTAAACGTACTTTCAGGCGCTCGCAATCGACATCGTTAACGGCCTGTGCGTGCCGGTCCATCAACTGGAACAGGTCAAAGCTCTTGCCGCTGGCCGTGGTACCAACCCGCGCCGACAATACATCCAGGCCAATTTCATCGATCACGGCGGTCACCGCGGAAAACAGACCGTCATAATCCGTTGCGTGAACCAGCAGCTCGCTGATTCCCCGCTGCTCGATTTCACGTATCGTTACCAGTACCGGGGACTCCACGTCGACGCCCAACACCGCTGCTGCTGCCCACTCCAACTGATCGGCGGAAAACCTCAAGAAAATATTCTGCGGCAGGTCGTCCCACAGGGTATTGATCGCATCAACATCCAGTCCTTTCTTCAGCAAGATGTCACGCACTTCGAAGCGCGCCACCTCTATACGGTGACCACGGTCAAATATAATTGAACTGCCCTCCTCCAGGGCCAGCGATGTCACGGAATACAGCTCCCACAGCAAGCTGTCTTTCCAGCTGTTCCACAACTTGGAACTGGTGGCCGCAATATCGGCAATCGTCAGCAGATACAGGTAATCCAGCCTGGTCTGGTTACCCACTACTTCGTAAAATCCCCTGATTGTCTCGGGGTCAGGAATGTCCCGGCGTTGAGCAGTCCTTGACATGACCAGGTGTTGTTCCACCAGCCAGGCGACCCGTTCGCGATGGCCTTCGCGCATCGGCAACTGTCTACAGAACGCCATCGCGTCCTGCGCACCAAGCTCTGAATGGTCGCCACCCCGCCCCTTTGCAATGTCATGAAACAAGGCTGCCAGGTACAGGATTTGCGGGTGATCGACCTGCTGAAATATATCTGCCGCGTGGGCAAACCTGGAACGGTATTTTCCATATGCGAACCGGCGCAGGTTCCTGACTACGAATAGCGTATGCTGGTCCACTGTATAGACGTGGAACAAGTCGAACTGCATGCGGCCAACAATCTGCCTGAAGGCCGGGATAAACGCAGCCAGCACCCCGTACCGGTTCATGCGTTGTAACTGGGTATAAACCCCATCCGGCTGACACAACAGATCGTAGAAGTTCTTATTGACTTCCGGATCATTCCGAAATGAGTCATCAACCAGGTGCAGGCTGTTGCGAATCAGGCGTATGGTCGAAGCACGCACGCCCAGCAATTGCTTTGTTTTTGCCAGCACCACGAACAATTCCATCAAGGCCACGGGACGACGTTCAAACAGGCGATTGTCACTCACACCCAGGAAGCCGTGCGTGACCAGGAAATCCTCACCCAGGTCTTCGGCTGGTGGCGTCTCACGGGGCAACAACTCTTCCCTGAATAACTGTAACAGCATCTCGTTCAAGCGCTCATTGCGCATCACCGTGCGGTAATAGCGTTGCATGAAATGCTCCACGCCGGCATTTGAATCCGGCGAGGTGTCCTCTTTTGAAAAATGCTGTGCAATCCGGCGCTGGAACTCAAACAATAAGCGGTCTTCCCCGCGCCTGGCCAGCAAGTGCAAGGCATAGCGGATTTCCCACAGGAGCGTCCGGCCGTCCTTGAGATCCTGTAGTTCGGTGTCCGTCAGGAACCCGTGCTCGACCAGGGTGTGCAGGGACTGGGTTCCAAAATGCCGCTTCGCCACCCAGCCGATCATCTGGATATCACGCAAACCGCCCGGACCTTCCTTGATATTGGGCTCCAGGTTGTAAGCGGTCGAGTGGTACTGCTCGTGACGCTCGAGTTGCTCCAGGTACTTGGCATCAAAATACTCTGACGCTGACCAGACCCGGTCGGCCGCCGTGGCATGACGCATATCGGAATACATATCCTGGCACCCGCTGAGCAGACGGCTTTCCATCAGGCTGGTCGCGGTGGAAACGTCTTTTTTCGCCTCGGCGATACAAGTCTCGACCGTACGCACGCTGTGGCCCAGGTAAAAGCCGGCGTCCCACAACAGGGAAACAAACGACTCGATCACACTACGCAGATCTTCGTCCGGCGGCGACTCCGCCAGTATGATCAGCAAATCAACATCGGAGTGCGGGTGCAGTTCACCACGGCCGAATCCACCCACGGCGACCAATGAAATGTCCTCGCGATCACCTGCCAGGCATTGCCACGCGTGGAGTACCAGTTGCTCCACTACCCAGGCCCGCGCCTTGACCAGCTGGTTGACGTCCTCGCCGGCTTCGAACTTACTGCCCAGGCAGGTATCCGCAGCGGCCATGGCTGTTTTCAGTGACCGTACGACTTGCTGGCAATGCCGGCCATCCACCGGGCGTTGCAACAGGGCTGGGTCCAGACAATCTTCAGCAACCGGCGGCCTGGCCAGGCGTCCTCTCAACGTGACTTTCATTCAGAGATCATCACCGGGTAGTCGGGTCAATACATCGCAGCCTTCTTCGGTAACGGCCAGCGTGTGTTCCCACTGTGCCGACAGGCTACGGTCCCTGGTATGCACGGTCCAGCCATCGCCCAACAGACGCGTTTCCTTGCGGCCGGCATTGATCATCGGCTCAACCGTGAACACCATTCCAGGCACCAGTAACTCGCCCACGCCCGCCCTGCCATAATGCAATACCTGTGGATCCTCGTGGAACACCCTGCCAATACCATGGCCACAATAGTCGCGCACCACGGAGTAGCCCCTGCTTTCTGCAAAGCTCTGTATGGCGTACCCGATGTCGCCGAGGCGATTGCCGGGTTTCACGGCCTCGATACCCTTGACCATCGCCTCGTGGGCAGCCTCACACAGCTCGCGTGCCCGCAACGATGGTTCGCCGATCAGGAACATTTTGCTGGTGTCACCGTGCCAGCCATCCTTGATGACTGTGATGTCGATGTTGAGGATGTCACCGTTCTTGAGTTTCCGCTCCCCCGGTATGCCATGGCAGACCACCTGGTTGACGGAAGTACAGATCGACTTGGGAAAGCCGCGGTAATTCAGCGGAGCCGGTATCGCCTTTTGCTTCATGGTGATAAATTCGTGACAGATATCGTCCAGCTCACCGGTGGTGACGCCGGCCTGCACGTGAGGGGCAATCATGCGCAATACATCGGCTGCCAGGTGTCCCGCGACCCGCATGGCTTCTATTTCCTGAGCTGTTTTCAACACTATTCCCATATTGATATTCCGTGCCACTGGCTGCAAAGCGCATATTTGGACAAGCGTGAAAGAAACCCATTGTATCGTCAAGCGTAAAATTTATAGCGAAACACCAGGACAAGATGACCCAACTCACTGCCGGGTTCAGATCCGGGTTCTATGTAACCCCAACTAATGCCCCGTGACTAAAATGGCTACAAGGTTGATAATCCGTTGTCGATAATTCGTTATCATTGTCTGCTGTGTTGTGTCCGAGGGAATCCACGGGAGTTTTGAGGGAATGAAAAAATTTTTCAAGTTAATGCTGCCACTGATCCTGGTCATCACCTCGATTCTGTTGGTGGTTGGGTTGATAGCCTTCCAGGGTACGCAAAGGGCCGAACGCAAAGACGACACCCAAAAAGCAGTACTGGTGGAGACCATCAAAGCCGAGGTTACTTCGCTGAACTTCACGGTTAACTCGCAGGGCACGGTCAGACCGAGAACCGAAACAACGCTGGTATCCGAAGTGGCGGGCAAGATCGTTTCAGTCAACCCCGGTTTCGTTGCGGGCGGCTTTTTTCACGAAGGCGAAGTATTGCTGCAGATTGATCCTAGCGATTACGAGACCGGTCTGAAGCGGGCGGAAGCCAACCTGGCGTCCATGAAAGCCAGGCTGGCGGATGAGACCGCCCGTTCACAACAGGCGCTGAAGGACTGGCAGAACATGGGTAAAACAGGTGAACCATCGGACCTCGTATTGCGCAAACCACAACTGGCAGATGCCAAGGCCAATGTCAGCGCCGCAGAAGCGGATGTACAAAAAGCACGCCGCGACCTGGAGCGTACCCGGATCACGGTGCCTTATGACGGCCTGGTCCGGCAGAAGGGCGTGGATATCGGCCAGTACGTAGCACCGGGCACGCGGCTCGGTGTCACCTTTGCTATCGACACTGCTGAAGTCCGTTTGCCGCTGACGCACAAGGACCTGAACTATCTCGACTTGCCATCCGAGACCGAGGCGCAGAGTAAAGGCAAACCTTTTCCGCCTGTAACGTTGAGCGCCGAGTACGCCGGTAAAACCCATAAATGGCAAGCACGGATCATCCGTACCGAAGGCGTGGTCGATGAGGTCAGCAGGGTCATTTACGCCGTCGCGCAGGTCGTAGACCCATACGGCGTTCTCGGCCAAAGCCACCAGACTGAGTTGAAAATCGGCACCTTCGTCAACGCGGAGATCCAGGGTCTGCCAGCGGAAAACGTGGTGGTCCTGCCGCGCTACGTGTTGCGGCCCGATAATACGATCCCGGTGGCGAATGCCAACAACGAACTGGAAATCCTGGCGGTCGAAGTACTACGCGCAGAGCCCAAGAAGGTTTACCTGAGCCATGGCATCACAGGCGGCACCCGTGTTGTGACCACCACGCTTGACGCCCCGGTTCCGGGTACCAAGCTCACAATCAGGGAATCGCAGGGTAACCCACAGGTCGGCCCAGACCAGGAGCGAGTGCCATGACAGCACAGCGCGGCTGGTATTACGCCGTTATCGAGTGGTTTGCCAGGAACGCGGTTGCCGCGAACCTGCTGATGGCTATCTTGCTGGTGGGCGGAACGTATTCTGCCTTTACCATCAAGAAAGAAGCTCAACCACAGATCGAAACCAATTTTGTCACGGTCACAGTGCCGTTTCTGGGCGCCAGCCCCGAAGACGTGGAAGAAGGTGTGCTGATAAAGGTCGAGGAGTCCATCCAGGATATCGAGGGCATCCACGAGATCATTTCCACGGGCCGCCGCAACAGTGGCACGGTGCAGATCGAGGTTGCCACCGGTTACGACGTGCTGGAGGTAATGAACGAGATCAAGAGCCGGGTCGACTCCATCTCGACGTTCCCGGAAAACACCGAAAAACCGATTGTTTCACGCACCCGCTTTCAGCAACAGGTGCAGATGATTTCCGTCTACGGTGACGTCGATGAACGCACCCTCAAGGAATATTCCAAGCAGATCCGGAACGAGATTGTCACCTTGCCGGGTGTATCACGTGCGGAATTACTGGGCTCGCGACCCTACGAGATCAGTATCGAAATCAGCGAATTCACCCTCGAACAATACGGCATGACACTCGCTGAAGTGGCCGCCGCGATACGCCGGGGGTCACTGGATTTGCCGGCCGGCACGATTCGCTCTGACTCGGGTGATATCCAGGTGCGCACCAAGGGCCAGGCCTACACCGGGCTGGATTTTGAAGACATCCTGGTCCGCACCAACCCCGATGGATCACGTATCCTGCTGAAAGATATCGCAACCATCCGGGACGACTTTGCCGAGACCGGGCGGTTTTCCGAGTTCAACGGCAAACCGGCATTCACCATCCAGGTGCTGTCGGTCGGGACCCAGAGCGAACTGGAAATCTCGCAAACCGTACGCGACTTTGTCGAATCAAAACGCGCTTCCATGCCATCGGGCGTGAACGTGCAATCCTGGGCGGACGTGACCTATTACCTGCAGGGCCGCCTCGACATGATGATCAAGAACCTGGTCATCGGCGCCGTGCTGGTGTTCCTGTCGCTGGCGCTGTTCCTGCGCCTGAAACTGGCGTTCTGGGTCATGGTGGGTCTGCCCGTGGCGTTCCTCGGCACGTTTTTCATGATGCCCACGCTGGATATCACGGTCAACCTGATCAGCCTGTTCGGCTTCATACTGGTGCTGGGTATCGTGGTCGATGACGCCATCGTCATCGGTGAGAGCGCGTACACCAACATGCGCGCCAAGGGTCACTCGGTGGACAATATCCTCGAGGGGGTATTCCGCGTGGCCATGCCTGCGACTTTTGGTGTTCTGACCACGATCGCGGCCTTCATCCCGGTGCTGATGATATCCGGCGTGATGGGGAAGTTCTTTGCTTCTATCGGCTGGGTCGTCACGCTGTGCCTGGTCTTTTCCATCATCGAGTCCAAGCTGATACTTCCGGCCCATCTGTCGCATATGAAGGTCAAGCACTACGAGAAAAATACGCAAAATAAATTTGTTCTATTCCAGCGATTTTTCAGCGAGGGCCTGCATACCTTCGTCGACAAGTATTACTCACCGTTCCTGGCCAGGTGCCTGAAACGCCGCTACCTGACGTTCTCGGTATTCATATCGATGCTGATCCTGTCCATCGGACTGATCGCCGGCGGCATACTGCGCTCGGTATTCTTCCCGGATATCACCGCCGACTTCCTCGAAGTCGAGTTGTTAATGAACGAAGGCACGCCGGCTGCGCGCACGCACGAAGCCCTGCAACAGATACAGGACGGCCTGTGGGCGGTCGACGCCGAGGTCAGCGCGGAACAGGGTATCGAGTCCGGTGCGGTGGTTTCCAGCGTATTGTCTTTCTCACAGGGTGAAATCAGGGGGCAGGTCATCACTGAACTGGTGAAGGACGACGACGCGGTTATTTCGGGCACCGAGGTGTTGCGACGTTGGCGTGAAGCGGTCGGTGAATTGCCTGGAGTCAAACAGCTGGCGTTCTCCTCTGCGGTAAACCACGGTGCGGGTGCAGCGATCTCCTTGCAGCTGATCGGTGCAAATATCGACCAGGTCGGGCGTGCATCGCAGGAGCTTGTGCATCGCATGAACACCTACGAGGGACTGTTCGATATACGCAACTCCTATGAAAACGGCCGGCCCGAGATCAAGCTGAACCTGAAGCCGCAAGCTGAAGCCCTGGGCATCACGCTGGCGGACCTTGCCAGCCAGGTTCGCGCGGGGTTTTATGGCGCCGAGGTCCAGCGTATCCAGCGCGGACAGGACGAGGTCAAGGTTATGGTGCGCTACCCGCGCGAGGAACGCGATTCGGTGGGTTACCTGGACAATATGAAAATCCGTACGCCAGATGGCGGGCGGGTGCCTTTCCATTCTGTTGCTGAAGTCGAACTGACCAAGAGCCCGGCGTTCATCCAACGTTATGACCGTGAGCGCGCGGTGCGCATCTCGGCCGAAGTGGACAAGGAAAAATACGAACCGACCAAGATCCAGAACGATATCATGAACCGTGAATTGCCCGAGGTGCTGGCACAATTCCCGGGTGTTCGCTCCAAGCTCAGCGGTTCCAGCCAGCAGCAGATCGATATCCAGAAAGACCTGGTGCGTGGCGGGCTGTTTGCGCTGTTTTTAATCTATGCGCTGATGGCCATACCACTGCGGTCCTATGCGCAACCGTTGATCATCATGTCGGTGATACCGTTCGGCACCATTGGCGCGCTAGCCGGTCATTTGATCCTGGGTATCCCGGTCAGCATGACCAGCTATTTCGGCATCATCGCGCTGGCGGGCGTGGTCGTAAACGACAGCTTGATCCTGGTAGATTTCATCAATCGCGGACGCGATGCGGGTGTAGCGCTCGAAGACTCGGTCAAGGACGCCGCCAGGTCACGTTTCCGGGCCATCCTGCTGACCTCCCTGACTACGTTCCTGGGACTGGTGCCGATCGCCGTATTTGAGACCAGCCTGCAGGCGCAATTGGTTGTGCCGATGGCTGCTTCACTGGCCTTCGGCATCCTGTTTGCGACGATCATTACCCTGTTCCTGATCCCGGCGCTGTACCTGATCCTGGACGATTTCAAGCAATGGTGGAAGGAGGCCTGGCAGCACGCCACACCGCAACGGTTCAAGCCAGCGACCGATACGGGCGCGACGCAGCGTTCAAAGAGCCATTGACCACCAACAACATCCAATACCTTTTGTCTTGCGCCAGGCAAAAACTGGCCGGCAATCCATCCGCCAGCATAGATGCAGAGGTCTTGTTGGCCCATGTGCTGGAAACCGGGCGTTCATTCCTGTACGCCAACCCGGAACTGGACCTGCCGCGTAATCGAACCGTGGCATTCAAGCGGCTGGTCGCCCAACGTGCCCAGGGCCATCCTATTGCCTATCTGACCGGGTCATGTGAATTCTGGTCGCTGCAGCTCGATGTCAACCCGGCGGTCCTGATACCGCGCCCAGAAACGGAATTGCTGGTCGAAGCGGCATTGTCAAAAATCCCACCGGGAGCCGGTTGGCGTATTGCCGATCTGGGCACCGGCAGCGGCGCGATTGCATTGGCGTTGGCATCGGAGCATCGGCGCTGTGAAATTCACGCCACCGATATCAGCGAAACCGCACTCGACGTTGCACGTGGCAACGCGGCAAGGCTCGGGTTCAGCCAGTTACGCTTCCACCGCGGTTGCTGGGCAGAACCGCTGGATGGCGGCTTTGAGTTAATCGTCAGCAACCCGCCCTACGTTGATGACGATGACCCGCACCTGGAACGCGGCGACCTGCGTTTCGAACCATTGGTGGCCCTGACACCCGGCGCCGACGGCCTGGCCGCCATCAGGGAAATCATCCACAGCACGCGACCATGGCTTGTCCCGGGTGGGTGGCTGATGTTCGAACACGGCTGGAAACAGGGCCCGGCGAGCCGCCGGATATTGAAAGAAGACGGTTTTACGAATATCGGCACCTTTCAGGACTTGCAGGGCCATGACCGGGTCACGGTGGGAAAAAGCGATTAAATCGCTCCGCACGCAATTGATTCAAGTCATATAATGGAAAAAGCACGGTATCAAATGCAATACCAGAGGAATAAAATTAACAAACTTTAAGCGCAACGCATCGGCGCGATTTAGCTCAACTGCAATCATGGATCGCTTCAGGGCACTAAATCCAGGCGGGTGCGGTATTTGTACAGGACTGGAATGAGATTCGCAGGTATACAAAAAGTCATCGGTTTTCTTCTCATCGCTTCAAGCCTGATGATGGTGCCTCCTGTGCTGGTGTCGCTTTACTACCATGACGGCACTTACAAGCTTTTCCTGGACAGTGCGGGAATATTCCTGCTGTTGGGCTTGCTGGTTTACCTGCCCGTCAGGCATGAAAAGCGCGAGTTGCGGCTGCGCGACGGATTCCTGGTCGTCACCTGTAGCTGGCTGGCGGTGATCCTGGTAGGGGCTTTGCCATTCGTATTGCTGAGTTCGCCGGATATTTCGTTCCTGGATGCCGTTTTTGAATCCGCATCCGGCTTCACAACCACGGGTGCAACCATCATCAGTAATGTCGACGCATTGCCGCGTGCAATCCTTTTTTACCGCATGGAAACGCAGTGGCTGGGCGGCATGGGCATCATCGTGCTGGCCGTGGCCATTTTACCGATGCTGCGTATCGGCGGCATGCAATTGTACCGGGCGGAAATACCCGGCCCGGTGAAGGACTCAAAGCTCACGCCCCGCATCACCGAGACAGCAAAAGCCTTGTGGTTGATTTATCTCGGCATCACCGGCCTGTGCATCGCAGCTTATGAAGCGGGTGGCATGGACCTGTTTGATGCCGTCGGGCATGGTTTCAGCACGGTTGCTACCGGCGGGTTTTCAACCCACAACGAAAGCTTCGCTTACTGGAATAACCCCGAGCTGGAGGCCATCGCGCTGTTTTTCATGTTCATGGCGGGCATCAACTTCAGCTTGCACTTCCTGGCCTGGAAAAAAGCCAGCCTCCAGTACTATTTCAGGGATAACGAACTCAAAGTCTATGCCTTGTTGTTATTCGCTTTCATCGTAATGGCCACCTTTGCGCTTTACCTGACTAATACCTTTGACAGCCTGGCCGCTTCGTTGCGCCATGGCGCCTTCCATGTCGTATCCGTCATGTCGACCACTGGTTTTACTACCGATCCCTTTTATACCTGGCCGAGCTTTGTGCCCTTGCTGCTGATCTTCGTTGCCTTCATCGGTGGTTGCGCCGGCAGTACTGCAGGTGGCATGAAAGTCATCCGCATCATCCTGTTGCACCGGCAGGCCCTGAGGGAGCTACGTATGTTGATCCACCCGAATGCAGCTTTACCCATCAAGTACGGCAAGCAAACCGTTACGCCGCAATTGATGGCTGCAATTTGGGGGTTCTTCCTGCTGTTTATCGCCAGTTTTGCGGTCATGACCATGATGCTGACCGCGACCGGGCTGGACATGGTCACTTCGTATTCCGCCGTGGTCGCCTGCATTGCCAACATGGGTCCGGCCCTCGGGGAAGCCGGTGTGAACTACGCTACCCTGAACGACCCGGCCAAGCTCATCCTGTCGTTTGCGATGCTGCTCGGCCGTCTCGAAATTTACACCGTGTTGATCCTGTTGATGCCGGAGTTCTGGAACTTCTGATTTCAAGCAGGGACAAAATCCCGGAAATACACGAGTTTAAACTGCTCAGTTGAAAATTATGGAAATAACAAGGAAAACAGCCGGTATGAAGACGACCTGCCTTGCAATCAGCTTGCTTATCTCATGCCTGTTGGCGATGGGCTGTTCACCGGATATCGGTTACACGTCCGTGGAAGACCTGGTATTCGAGGATGCCGCATTCAAGGATTGCGTGGTAGGCGAGGCCGAAGAAAATGGATGGGTCAACGCCGGCCAGGTTGTGAAACTGCACTGTGTCAATCCGACAGGCCGGAAAATATCCAACATCGCCGGCATTGAGAACCTGCACAATATCCGTGAGCTGGACCTTGCGCACAACGCAGTCTCCGACCTGACCCCCTTGACTGCACTCAAGGAACTCGATCGTTTGAATTTTGACGATAATATGGTTGAGCAAATACCCGATGGTATTTCCCACTACAGCATCACGCACCTGAGCCTCGATGGTAATATGATTCGCGACATCAGCGCGATCAGCGTGTTCCAGCGCCTGGAAGTTTTGAACCTGGCATCAAACAGGATAGATGACATCAACGCACTGCGGCAAAACCTTGCACTACAAGTGCTCAACCTGAGTCAAAACGAAATTTCCGATATCAGCACCCTCGGTTCACTGCAGGCGCTCCGGGCGCTCGACCTGTGCAATAACCAAATTAAGGACCTGTCTGCCCTGGCCAGCCTGAAGCAACTGGAACATCTTTATTTCAGTCACAACCGCGTGGAGGATTTAACGCCGCTTTCAGGTTTGACGGAGCTTCGTGAAATTGACCTGTCCAGCAATGACGTGACCAGTGTCGAACCGCTGGGCGCCCTGCAGAATGTCTGGCGGTTAACGCTAGATTACAACCGGATAGAAAGCGTTGCGCCCCTGTTGGCATACAGTGAACTGGAGTTACTCAGCCTGAAGGGGGTAGAGAGTCTATCCTGTGAAACAGTAGCAAGATTGACAGAGCAGGTGGGTGAAGAAGCATTGATCATGGACGATTATTGTCTGTAATTTTTCCCATTACTCATCGTCCGCCACAACCAGCTTCGGCAGGCCGTCGTCTTCGAGGGTGTCTTCCGCTGCTTTCTCAACCAGCGCTGCGTCCAGCTGCTTGGCGTGGCGGGCGCCGAGCTTACTCAACTTCTGCGTCTGCCCAACCAGGTTGCCGGCACCATCGGTCAATTGACTGTAAGCGCTGTCAAAGGACTTGCGCGCCTGGTCGAGGCGGAAACCCACGTCTTTCAGGTTATCTGTAAAGCCCACGAACTTGTCATATAGCTTGCCGGCACGGTCAGCGATGTCCCTGGCGTTGGTGTTTTGCATATGCACCCGCCAGATGGACGCCACGGTGCGCACCGTGGCAAGGAAATTGGCCGGCGACAATAGGGCGATGCGGTGCTGCAGGGCGTATTCAGGCAAGCCCGAATCGGATTGCAGGGCGGCAATCAGGGCCGACTCGATCGGCACGAACATCAGCACGAAGTCCAGCGCGTTGAGTTCTTCCGCATCGGGGTAGTTCTTTTTGCCCAGACCAGCGATATGCGTCCTGATCGAAGCTACGTGTTCCGCCAGCAACAGGTCGCGCTTTGCCTCGTCATCTTCCGCCTGGTAACGTGTCCAGGCGGTCAATGACACCTTTGAATCGAGAATGATGGAGCGGTTTTCGGGCAGCTTCAGTACAAAATCCGGCTGCAGGCGCTCGCCATCCTTGCCGGTGGTCGAGACCTGTGTGTAGTAGTGTTCACCCTTGACCAAACCGGCCAGCTCCATCAACCGTTCGAGTTGCTGCTCGCCCCAGTTGCCCTGGGCCTTCACGTCATGCGTCAGTGCCTTGGTCAGGCTTTGGGCCTCCTTGTGCAGACGTTCGTTCAGGTGTTCCATCTGCTTCAGCTTTTCCTGCAACGCAGCGTGCTGGCGGATATCCTCACGGCTGGTCTTGTCTACCTTCTCGCGGAAAGACTCGAGGTCCTTGCTCAATGGCTTCAGCAGACCGGACAACTGTTTTTCGCTCAGTTCCGTGAAACGCTTTGATCTTTCATCGAACACCCGGCCCGCGAGGCGTTCAAAGGACTCGCTGAGCCGCTTTTCGGCTTCCTCCAGTGAAGTTTTCTGTATCTCGTGGTGACGTTGCTGCTCTTCCAGCCTCGTTTCAGCCACCGCTAAGGTGTGCTGGATGGCGGCCAGTTCTTCATCCCGCTGTGCAAGGCGGCTTTCGAGTTCCTTGTTGACCGGTAGCAGGCGCGCTGACTCTGCTTCGGCGCCCTTGCGCCGGGCCCGCCTGGTAAAAGCCAGCAGGGCAACCAGGCCCAGCAGCAAGCCGGCCAGCAGCCCCAGCGCGACACTATTGATATCCAGTTGTGCCAGCCACTCATTCACATTCATTGCTCTCCGCCTGAGTTAATGGGGTCTGAGCAAAAACCATGGTGTTTACTCTGACTCCTTGATGTTCTGCCAAAGCTCTTCCTGCGCATCCAGGTCCATCGCCGCCAGTGCATCCTGGCCACCGGCCGTTTTCTCGATGGCCCTGAAGCGCCGTTCGAACTTGGCGTTGCTACGCCGCAGCGCGCTGCCGGGATCGATGCCCAGCTTGCGGGCCAGATTGACCGCGACGAACAATAAATCGCCCACCTCATCTTCCATTGCTTGCCTGTCGCCGGCATCCATCGCCGCACGTATTTCGGCCAGTTCTTCGTCAAATTTTTCCAGCACGGGTTCGGGGGTCTCCCAGTCAAAGCCGGCCTTGGCGGCCCGCTTTTGAATCTTCGTCGCGCGCTGTAGCTCTGCCATGCCCGTCGGAATTCCATCCATCAGGCTGTGTTCACCTTTCTGTTTCCTTTCCTCTGCTTTGTAGTCCTCCCAGACCTGCGTTTGGTGCTGCGCGTCGGCAATTTCGGTGTCCGCGAATACGTGCGGATGGCGGCGCACCATTTTTTCACACACGCTGCTGTGTACGTCGTCAAAATCAAAATGACCCTGCTCCCCGGCCATCTGGGCGTGGAATACCACCTGGAACAGCAAATCGCCCAGCTCGTCCCTGAGATCATCCATGTCGCCGCGGCTGATCGCGTCGGCCACTTCGTATGCCTCCTCGATGGTGAACGGGGCGATGGTGGCGAAATCCTGTTGTACGTCCCATGGACAACCGTGTTCAGGGTCGCGCAGTCGTTGCATGATTTCCAGCAGTCGTTTCATGGTTAAGGTTTCAACGTGACACTGACGCGGGCGCCACCGAGTTCGCTGGCGCCTATGCTGATCTCTCCATTGTAAGCACTGACAATCTCCAGCACGATGGCCAGGCCCAGGCCATGGCCATCGACACGCTCGTCACCACGTACACCACGCTGCAACAATTGGTCACGCGCCTGTTCCGCAATCCCGGGGCCGTTGTCCTCGACTTCAAGTGTCATCCCGGTGCGGGGGGTTGCAGCATCCAACGGCCGGGCCGTGAGGCGGACTTCCCCGTTGCCGTACTTGCAGGCGTTGTCAAGCAGGTTGCCGGCCAACTCAAGCAAATCGCGCTGCTCACCATAAAAATCCAGACCGTGCTCGATATTAAGCTCGATGTTTATCATTTTCTGAGAATAGACGCGCTCCAGCGATTGCGCCAGGCGTTCGGCCTGGCCCCTGACACTGACGGCCTGTGCAATCGAGCGCCGCGTGGTGATGGCCGCGCGTTGCAGGCGCGTGGCGATCAGGCGCTGCATGTCACTGACCGCATTCTGAACGACATCTGCCTTGGATGGGGTATCGGCCGGCAGGCTGGACCGGATTACGGACAAGGGTGTTTTCAGACTATGCGCCAGGGAATCGAGCGCATTTCGGTAGCGGGTCTGGTTAGCTTTCTCGGTATCCAGTAAACGATTCAGATTACGTTTTAGCGGTTCCAGTTCGGTCGCGTAATGACCCTCCAGACGCTCGAGTTCGCCGCTCTCGATGGCCGAGATATCCTGCGTGATCCTCTGCAGTGGCCGTAAACCCAGCGCCAGGATGAACAATTGCGCGATGGCCAACACCAGGGCAGTCGCGCCCAGGCTGCGCCACAGGCCAAGCCTGAATGCGTTTTTCTCCTGGCGAATCTCCCGCGGCCGCACGATGACACTGACTGTAACCGGCAGCATTTGGCCGTCAGCCAGTTCCCAACTGACTCCGTACTGCAACGTGTAAAACCTGCGGCCCTCAGCCGGCAGCGTAAACACGCTACCCCCCGGTTCGACCGCCGCCAACTCCGGTAACTCGGTACCCAACGATGAAGGAGAGGCCCAATGTTGACCGTCCTGCTCGACCACGGCATAGATAGCCGACCCCGGTTGACCCAGGCGCGGGTCGCCGGGGTCATCATCCACCCGCAAGACACCATCATCGGTGACCTCGGTTGCCGCCAGCACCAGGTACACCAGGGATTCCATGCGCGCTTGCAAACCCGCTTCGTTGCTCTTGTGAAAAGCGGCATCCAGGGCAAACCCAACCAGGCTGAGCGATACGACCAGCAGCACTACAACCAGGATCAGCAACCTCAGACGCAGAGAGAACGGTTTTGCTTGTTTTCCCTTGGGGCTCACTGCTCAGCTGCGCGTGGGCTTCAGCCGCTTGAAACTTCGGTATTCAGACGATAACCGCGGCCCCTCAGGGTTTCGATCGGGTTGAAATCACCCTTGGGATCAATTTTCCTGCGCAATCGACCGATGAAAACCTCGATGACATTGCTGTCGCGATCGGCGTCTTCCTCGTAGATGTGCTCGGATAACAGCGTTTTTGTCACCACCTCGTCGGGGTGCATCAACAGGTATTCAAACACCTTGTACTCATAGGTGGTCAGTTCGATTTCCTCGTCACCGCTGAATACCCGCTGGCTGACCAGATCGATCTTCAACGGCCCCAGCTCCACCGACGGCTGCGCACGACCGGCTGAACGCCTCAGCAATGCACCTACACGCGCCTTGAGTTCTTCGGGGTGGAACGGCTTGGTCAGGTAATCATCCGCACCCGACTCCAGGCCCTCGACCTTGTCCTGCCATTCCGAGCGTGCGGTCAGGATCAGGATCGGAAAATTGCGCTCCAGTTCACGCAACCTGCGGATCAGCTCAAGCCCTGACATGCCCGGCAGGCCGAGATCGATGATAGCCAGGTCGATCGGGTACTCCTCACCAAAGAACAGGCCCTCAATACCGTCCCCGCTGACATCCACGGCATAACCGGCTTCGCGCAGGATGTCCGACAGCGACGCCTGCAGGGCGGTATCGTCTTCAACCAGTAATATCCGCATCGTGCATCCCTTCCGGTGCTACCTTCTCTTGCTGTTGTCCGGCACCCTGACGGTTTTGACCACGCCTTTCTTGGTCAATACCTTGATCTCGTGGATTCGTTTATCACCCTGCTGGATGGTCCTGGCTGACAACACCTTGGCGTCGTGCTGCCTTGCCACATTTCTCGCTGCCTCGTTCAGTGTGATCGCAAAAACAGAGGATGGCAGCCAGGACAGCAACAGGATCAGGCACGTAATTTGTAATGTGTTTCTTTTCATCTGCGCACAGGGTCCAGGCCCGATTCACCAATTAAGCTGAGAAAGATTCTAACGCAATCAGGTGAATCGAACCTGAATATCGATTAATTGGGTGACAGTCCGGCATTATTCCCATTCTCTTGTAATTTCAGCCATCGAGCGTAGCAGGCACGTTCAATTGCCGGTCGAAACGTCCCGCATTGCAGCCAGGGCCTGGTCCAGCAAGCGGGTATTGCCATCGTCACGGTATGCATTCTCACTGAGGTAGCGGCGCCAGGCCTTTGCACCGGGCAACCCCTGGAACAATCCCAGCATGTGCCGGCTGATATGTTTGACCCACACTCCCTGCTCCACCTGGTGGTTGATATACGCGGTCATTTGCCTGACGATGTCCTCACGTTGCACTGTTCCAGTGCCCCCAAAAATTTCCTGCTGACACTCGGCCAATATCCAGGGGTTCTGGTAGGCGGACCGGCCGATCATCACGCCGTCCACGTGAGCCAGGTGTCCAGCAACAGCTGATACCGAATCAACACCTCCGTTGATAACGATATCCAGCCCGGGCGACTCGCGTTTCAACTGGTACACCCATTCGTAATTCAACGCTGGAATATCACGATTCTGTTTCGGGCTTAGCCCGCTTAACAGGGCCTTTCGCGCGTGCACGATAAAAACCTTGCAACCCGCCTCTGCCAGGCGGTGGACAAAACCGGAGATGAACGCATAGCTGTAGTGCTCGTCCACGCCCAGGCGGGTCTTGACGGTCACCGGTATGTCGACCGCGTCCAGCATCGCCGCCACGCAATCGGCTACCAGCGCGGGCTCAAGCATCAGGCAGGCGCCGAAACTGCCACGTTGCACCCGGTCGGACGGACACCCCAGATTCAGGTTGACCTCGTCATATCCGCGCTGCTGGGCGATCCTGGCACAATGCGCCAGGTCAGCAGGATCACTGCCACCGAGCTGCAAGGCGAGGGGACGTTCTTTCGGGTTGAATGCAAGAAAACGCCCTGCATCGCCGTGGATGATGGCCCCGGTGGTGACCATCTCCGTGTACAGCAGGGCCGATGGCGCCAGCAGACGATGGAAAAACCGGCAGTGGCGGTCGGTCCAGTCCATCATCGGCGCCACTGAAAGCCGGCGCTCGATTTTATCCCTTGTCGAGGTCAACCGAGATCCGTTCAGGTGTTTTAAAAAATTGTATAAATGAAAGGAGCAATTACCGACCCCTGGGTCAACACGATAAGCGCACCCAGTAACAATAACATCACTATGATCGGTCCCAGCCAGAACTTCTTGCGCTCGCGCATAAATGCCCAAAGGTCTTTTATCAGTTCCAGCATCAGAATGGCCGCTCTACGTGATTTACTGGCCGAACGCGGCTTTTGACACGATAGCTTTCAATCGAAGCATCCCGCTTTCTTGTCATCGGATCTTTACCCATCAAACGCATTGCCAGTCCCGTTATGAAAAAAACAGTGTAATACATCAACCCGAGTATGACTCTCGTGTTGAACCAGGCCAGCCAATGACCGATAGTCAACCACGCTTTGGAAACCGGTCGCAAGGCCAGGGGATATGTATATGCAAAAAGCCAAATCACCAAAGCGATAATCCAGGGCCACCGGGAATAAGCTGAATCAAACAACCACGGCAGGAACAGGCCAAATATGATTGCCACCGCAAGCCCTGAAACCTGCCCGAATGTCTTTTGTTCCGTTGACTCCTGTTGATTCCGTTTCATTGATCAGTCCAGTTCAAATTCATTTTTCCAGCTATCGTCGCTATCCATGTCAGGTTGGTCTGATTTTGCCAGTATATAATTCTCTAATACAAGATAATCCATCTCGGTGCGCATAAAGCACTTATAGGCATCTTCCGGTGTACATACGATGGGTTCACCACGAACATTGAATGATGTATTCACGAGCACGGGGCAGCCGGTTTTTCTCTCGAACATGTCAATCAGGTCATGCAACCGGGGGTTGGTCTCAGGGTGGACCGTTTGCACCCGTGCAGAATAATCAATATGTGTAACCGCCGGTATCTCTGAACGTGGGATGTTTAATTTATCTATTCCAAACAACTGCTTTTCTGCCTCGGTCATATCCCTGCGCTTATCTTCTTTCACCCCGGAGACCACGAGCATGTAAGGACTGGGCCGATCCGTCTCGAACCAGTCGGAAACCCTTTCAGACTTTACCACCGGCGCAAAGGGCCGGAATGATTCCCTGTACTTGATCTTCAGGTTCATGATCGATTGCATCTTGGTGCTCCGCGCATCGCCAATAATCGAGCGTGCACCTAAAGCCCGTGGCCCAAATTCCATACGGCCGCTGAACCAGCCAATCACTTTCTCATTGGCGAGGTGCCCGGCAATCTCTTCCATCAGCGGACCCTCATCAAGCAGCACATAAGGCGCCTTCACTGAATCGAGGAACGCTTGAATCTCGTCCCTGGTAAAATGACACCCCAGGTACGCACCGCCCATGGAATCATTGCTGCCATCCACCAATCGCGGTTTTCCGAGGTAGCTGTGCCAGATACTCAATGCCGCTCCGAGCGCACCGCCGGCATCTCCGGCAGCAGGTTGGATCCAGACATCTTCGAACGGCCCTTCCCGTATGAGACGGCCATTGGCTACACAATTGAGAGCCACCCCTCCCGCCAGGCACAAATGATCAACGTCAAGTTCCTCGTGAATGGTATTGCCGAGCTTCAGGACGATTTCCTCGGCTACCCACTGAATGGAACGGGCAATATCCATTTCTTTTCGCGTTAGTTCGCTCTCGGGTTTGCGTGGCTCCCCGCCAAACAACTCATGCAGTTTATTGCTGGTCATGGTCAGACCGGTCGCGTAGTTGAAATAACTCATGTCCAGCCGGAATGTACCGTCTTCTTTGAGATCCAGAACATTATCAAGGATCCGGTCAACGTACCTGGGCTCCCCATAGGGCGCCAGGCCCATCAATTTATACTCGCCGGAATTAACGCGAAAACCCGTGTAATAGGTGAACGCCGAGTAAAGCAGACCAAGGCTGTGCGGAAAATCAATTTGCCACTGGGGTGTCAGTCTGTTTCCATCGCCGAGCCATACTGAAGTTGTGGCCCACTCCCCCACGCCATCCATGCACAGTACGGCAGCCCGTTCAAAGGGGCTGGGGTAAAACGCAGAAGCCGCATGCGCCTCGTGGTGTTCCGTAAACAACAATGGGGGGAGGACCTTTTCATCCAGGCCGCTCAAACTGGAAAGCTCGGCACGAAGTGTCTTTTTCAAAAACAGCTTGTCTTTCAGCCATACCGGCATGGCGGACACAAAAGAACGGAAACCGTGCGGGGCAAATGCCAGGTAGGTTTCAAGTAAGCGCTCAAACTTGAGCAGTGGCTTGTCGTAAAAAACCACCTGGTCAACAGTTTGCAGTTCCACGCCCGCCTCGGCCAGGCAATAGGATACGGCCTTGGCCGGAAAATCAGGGTCGTGCTTTCTGCGGCTGAAACGCTCTTCCTGCGCAGCAGCCACGATACTTCCATCGACGAGCAGGGCTGCCGCACTGTCATGGTAGTAGGCCGAAATTCCCAGGGTAATAGTCGCCATCAATCAGTATCCAATTCTACTGGCGACACGTTGACATGAGTGAAGCCTTGCCAAACCCTACTCTGAGCGCGCTCGCTGTGCCGCCCGCAGCCCGTCCTGTGCCGGTTTGAATTCCGGAGACAATCGCAGGGCTTCGGAAAAGCGCCTTATCGCCCCTCGCCTGTCTCCGCGCTGCAGAAGAATAGAGCCAACGACATAATGAATTCTGAATTCATCCGGAAAATCCTTTAACAAAACCTGCCCTTTTACCAGCGCCTCGTCGTATTGCCCCAGGGAAAAAAGCGTGACCACCAAATTCCTGCGGGCGGGCAGGAATTCAGGATCCAGTTGTAAAGCCTGCCTGAAGTTTTGCAGCGCCGATTCATTGTCACCCTGCAGGGCATACTGGATTCCGAACCACGTGTGTGCTTCTACCTTGTTACCGTCCAACCGAAGCTTGTCCTCATAGGCCTTCATCGCGAGGGCAAAGTCACCCTGGTTCCTGTAGGTATTGGCCATCCACACATACAAATCTGGTGTTTCGTAGCCATTGGATATGGCTTTTTGGAAAAAATCGATGGCTTCAGCGTTTCTTCCTCTTTTTGCGGCGACCATGCCAAGCTGGGCATAAACATCTCCCCGGGGACCCCACAGCTCCATGTGTCTAAGAAACAGGTTTTTTGCAGCGTCAAATTTGCCGGCCCAGTCAAGAACCTTCGCCAACTGGAACAGGGACTTGTAGTGATCTGACTCTTCCAGGGAAGAAGTGATTTGCCGCGTGACGGTTTCGATCTGGGAAGCACTCAGGCCAGCGCCCGGCGAGACAACGCCCAGGCCGATCAACTTGTTAAACAAGCCCAGCCCCAAAACCCGATAGCCGTCAATATTGGTGTGGACATGATCCATGAAAAATTCGTTACCCAACACGGCATGGTCAAATTTTTTCAGGTATTCACGTCGCAGAATCTGCTGGAAATCCACCAGTGGCACTGCCTGGCTTTCCGCAACATCAACCAGGCTTCTCTGCATGGAACTGAGCATCCGCAATGGTGCGACATCCTCGTCAATGGCCCGCCAGAAGGACTTCTCCGCCTCGTCATATTTCCCGAGTTCAAAAAGTGCCCGCCCAACCTGGAAATGAAGGTCAGCAAAACGATCATCAATACTCAAAGCCTGGCGATATGCTGTCAAAGCCTCGTCCGGTTTTCCGGCAGCATAGAGTTGGTTCCCCGTCTCGAATAAGCCGTTAAACCGGCTTTCTGCTTCACCAGACAGGTCTTTCTTGTGCTCGCTCTTGAAGGGCGAAAAATCCTTGAGGTTATTGGCAGGTGTTACAAAAATGATCTCTGCACCCGCGTCGCGTGCCAATAGCACCATGCGTTCGAGGTTCAGACGGTAATGGGCGACAATCTGCCTGTTCAGCTCATCATCGCGGTGATAGCTGGTAGGGCCAAAGGTGTATTCCAGGATCGTATCGACCTCGCCATTCAACTCGTAGCGCTTCCTGGCCTCGCGGATTGAATCCGGTTGCCACGAATCGTAAAGCCTTTTCATGCCACTATAGGTTCTTGTACCGCTGAGCATGGAATCGAGCTCGATTACCCAGGAAGGCAGATCGGTCAAACCACTGTAACTGCGGTCTTCAAGGAACTCGTTGTGTCCGGAATAAACGATAAACAGGTCCGGTTGGTACTGCACAAGCTCCTGCATCAGCTTGGCCACCCGGTAGCTTGCATAACTCGAGCCGCCGGCATTGATTACTTCCCAGTTTGTACCTGGGTCAGCTTCATCAAGAAAAGCCTGCAGCCAGCCTCCAAATGAGACCTTGTGATCAAACGGTCGGCCTGCAGTCGTGGATCCGCCAACAGTAAAGATACGATAGGTGTTCTTTTGCTTGTTTTTTGGAAACGATTGATCATTGAAATGATCGAGTTTGTTTTTTGCGGTCCGAAGAACAACGGTGCCGTCGTCCCGGCGTTGTTCGACAAACAGGGGAACATTGCTCGAAAAACCAACCAGGGGGTCTTCTGTCAACAGGATCGGCTTGACGCCGGATAGAGCGAGTATAAGCTCGATCCCACCGAAAAAAACAACAAAAATGACCAGCGAAAATAGCAGTTGCTTGCCAAAAGTTAACGCATGGCCAGCTTTCTTTTTTTGCAAAGACACGGAAGCTGCTTGTGCTTCATCGTTTTGTTGTTTTGATTCAAACCCGGACTGAGACTTTGTTCTTTTTTTCATACCTTTCCGAAGGGTAATGATTTATCGCTTAATTGAGAGATTTTTCGGTGGCCAAGTATAAACATATTTCATTATTCATGCAGAGCGCCCTGGGGAGTGTCAATTACATTCTCTGGCTAGCGGTGTACTGAAGATGCGTCCGTATCTGTGGGCAAGCAGCAAAGTTATCAGTAACAGGAAACCAGCACCCAAATGCATCCACTCTTTGTATTCCCGGTAAATTGAAAAATGTTGCTGTAAAACGATTGTCCTGGACAAGGTGTCCTGCTCATACAAACCCAGCGTTTCCCCCATTTTATCCCCCAGGGGATCGATAAACATGGTTTCCCCGTTATTCGAAACATAGAGCATCGGAACCCGGTTTTCGATGGCGCGCCAACGCACCATCATTTCCAGTTGCCGGGAAGCGTTGGTGTAACCATACCAGGCCAGGTTACTCAGGTTCACCACGAATGACGCTCCATCGCGAACCATGTTCCGAACAACGGAATCCGAGAAAACATCAAAACAAATAGCGCCGGAAAATTGAATGTCCTCCGACAGTTCATACACGGTGAATTCAGTTCCAGGCTCGAACAGGCCGATCGCGGGAATCGCGTTCTTCAACCAGCGACGATATGCCGGAAACTCTTCACCCCAGGGAATGTACTCTCCAAATGGCATCAGGACGATTTTCGCGTAGCTTCCGCGTACTCTGCCGTCGGGTCCAACCAGTATCGAAAGCCCCGACTTTTGGAGACCAGCCGGACTTTCCTGACTGTCCACCGAAGCCAGGAGGATCGCTGTACTTTCCTCACGCGCAAATCGTTCAATGGTCTCGCGCGCGGTGTCTTTCTGAAAAAAGTAAAAAGGATAAGTCGATTCAGGCCAGACAACGAGCCTGGGAACCGGGGAGTTCGCCGGAAACTCGTCCAGGGCTTTCCGCGAATCTTTGAGAAGCGCCTCAACGTTCTTTTTACGGTTCGAGTAGGACAAATCGGGATTGACTGCAATACGATTTAACGAGAAATTGGGCTGAATGGCGGCGACATGAAGTGATGCACCTTCCGCCAATCGCGGGTGCAACTGGATCCCGCGCATTACCCCGTAACCCATTCCAACAATCAGCAGGAAGCCAAATACCAAGCTCACCCTGCGAAAAACGTGCAATTCAATATTGGGACCAGATACTTTCCAGCGCCAAAACAGGAGCAATAGAAAGTTCACTCCCATGGCGTAGAAACTGAGCCCCCATTCTCCGATGACATCCGCGACCTGTGCGATCCACGGAACCGCCGAAAATGTGAATCCGCCGAACGACCACTGGAGTAACCGGGGGTAAAAGGGATCGAGCAATACGATAAACATCAACCGCACAGGAATATCCCACCACCCCCATCTTCGAACAAAGAACAGGGGTAAACCGCACAGGACAAACAGCGTTATCCCCACGAGAAAACCATATCCCAGCGCTGTAATTGCAATGGCCACGATCCAGGGCAAATGGCCGAAAACATGAATCGCGAAAATCATCCAGTGCAGCCCGATCGCACCGAATCCAACCCCGACACCCCAACAGGCCAGGAGGGTGTGCAAGGCCTTTTTTGCAAGGGAATCTGAAGACTGGTGGATTCGATCCAATACGACGAGAAAGGGGAAAAAGGCAACCAGGCCCAAAAGGTTTACCCCGAATCCGGGAGCATGGAATCCGACACCAAGTGCAGAAATAGTTATCTGTACCCAGGAAGGCAGTCGATTGAAATAATGCAGTGCTGATAAAAACATGAAAGTCGTTGCCTGGTTCTCAATCAATTACTGGCCGTTTTCGCTGATGGGTGACGTGCATAAAACATTCTGCGCGTCGTTATGTGCCCGAAAAAAATGATAGTCATGTGCCTCCCTCGAGTATAAAAGATACAAACGCCCTCGTCGCCAGCTGAACCAGGTGCCCGGATTGGGCAAACGGGTGCCTGGCTGGCCCACCACCTTCCATGGACCGGATTACATGGGGCGGTAAACAAGGTTGTAACCAACGGCAAAACCGGTCCGGTTTTCCGATATAATTCGTCGTCTGCAGCAGACCTTTTGAGGAGTTCACATGAGCGATACAGCCCCCGAGCGTGAAGTCATGGAGTACGACGTCATCATCGTCGGTGCAGGACCCGCAGGACTGGCTTGCGCAATTCGCCTGAAACAGCTCAAGCAAGACCTGATGGTCGCCGTGATCGAGAAAGGAGCCGAGGTCGGGGCGCACATTCTGTCGGGCGCAGTGATCGAACCCGGCCCGCTGGATGAACTGATACCCGGTTGGCGAGAAAACCCGCCGCCTACCTGTGTTCCCGTCGAGAATGACGAGATCGCTTTCTTGACTGCCAGGTCCCGTTACCGGATTCCCACGCCGCCACAACAGAAAAACCACGGTAACTTTATCGTTTCACTGGGCGCCATGTGCGCCTGGCTCGCACCACAGGCCGAGGACCTGGGTGTGGATATCTTCCCGGGCTACGCGGCCGCCGGTATCCGTTACACGGACGATGGCGCGGTCGGCGGTGTCATCATTGGCGACATGGGCCTTGATCGTGACGGCCAGCCCAAGGACACCTACCTGCAGGGCATCGAGATCCACGCGCCCGTGACCATACTGGCCGAAGGCTGCCGTGGCCACCTGAGCAAGGAACTGATCGCCAGATACAAGCTGGATGCAGCTTCCGACCCGCAGGTTTACGGTGTCGGCATCAAGGAGCTGTGGCAGGTGGCACCCGGGAAATGCAGCCCCGGCAAGGTCCAGCACAGCATCGGCTGGCCGCTGGATTCAAGCACCTACGGCGGCAGTTTCATTTACCACATGGACAATGACCGCGTAGCGGTGGGCTTTGTCACCGCGCTGGATTACACGGACCCGGAATTCTCACCGTTTGAAGCCTTCCAGCAGTTCAAGCATCACCCCAGCGTCAAGCCACTGTTCGAGGGCGGCGAGATCCTCTCCGGCGGCGCACGGACCATCGTCGAGGGCGGTGCGCAGTCTTTGCCCAGAGTAGAAATGCCCGGCGCCCTGCTGATCGGCGATGCAGCGGGGCTCTTGAATCTGCCCAAGATCAAGGGCACCCACCAGGCGATCCGCTCCGGTATGCTGGCCGCCAGCCACGTGGCTGACAAGAGCAGCGCCGAGGGCTTCGACCAGGCGCTCAGGGCATCGGAGATCTACGCGGAAATTCACAAGGTGCGTAATGTCCGGCCCGGCTTTAACAAGGGGCTGTGGCGTGGGTTGATGACAGCGGCTATCGAAACTGTGACCTTGGGTAAACTGCCACGTACTTTGCAAAACCACGCAGACCATTCGTCGTTGCAAAAACTGCAGGACCTGGAACCGGTTGACCGGCCCTGGGGGGAGCGCGACCTGCCGCCACGCGACCGCCTCGCGTCAGTTTATTTCGCGAACACGGCCCACGAGGAGGATCAGCCCGTGCACCTGCAGATACTGGACCCGGACGTCTGCACCAGCCGCTGCGGTGAGGAATACAACTATCCGTGTACCCGTTTCTGCCCGGTGGAAGTCTACGAAATCGTGGAAGACGCAGAGGCCGGCGTACGCTTGCAGATCAATGCCGCCAATTGCGTGCACTGCAAGACTTGCGACATCAAGGATCCGTACGAGGTCATCAACTGGGTCACCCCGGAAGGCGGCAGCGGGCCCAATTACCAGAATCTATAGAAACCCAATGAACATTCAATACAGGAACATCAAGGAATTGCCATGAAAATACTGGTTGGTATCAAGCGTGTTATCGACTACAACGTCCGGGTGCGGGTTAAACCTGACGGCAGCGGTGTGGACACCGACGGCGTCAAGATGAGCATCAACCCGTTCGATGAGATCGCACTGGAAGAAGCGCTGCGTATCCGCGAAGCAGGACAAGCGGACGAGGTCATCGTGGTCTCCATTGGCGGTAACGAATGCCAGCAACAGTTACGCACCGGCCTCGCCATGGGCGCTGATCGGGCGATACAGGTCGACGCCAGCACTGCTTTGCAACCGCTGGCCATCGCGCAGACCCTCCTGAAGCTGGCGCAGCAGGAGCAGGCCGGTCTCGTCATGCTGGGCAAGCAGACCATTGACGGCGACAATTCGCAGACCGGCCAGATGCTGGCCGCCCTGTGGGAAAGGCCGCAAGCCACGTTCGCTTCGCAAATGGCCCTGTCGGACGGTACTGCAACGGTCACACGCGAAGTGGACGCGGGTCTCGAAAAGATCGAGGTGGACCTGCCGGCGGTTGTCACTGTTGATCTGCGGCTCAACGAGCCGCGTTTCGTCAAGCTACCGGACATCATGAAGGCCAAGCGCAAACCACTGAACGTTGTCTCGCTCGAAGACCTGGGCGTGGTGCCGCAAAATGAACTGCAAGTTTCCAACTTTGCGCCACCACCGGCACGCGCAAAAGGCATCATGGTCGAAGAGACGGCACAGTTGGTCACCGAGTTGAAGAACCGCGGACTGGTATAAGGACAATGACATGAACAGAACACTGATTATTGCAGAGCACGACGGTCAAATTCTCAACCCGGCCACCGCGAAATGCGTCAGCTGCGCTGCCGCGATCGGCTTTGAATACGACATCGTGGTGATGGGCACCGGTATCGGGGGAATTACGGCTCAGGCGGCTGCCATTGACGGTACGAGTAAGGTTATGGGTATTGACGCAGAACACCTGGCAAACCCGCTCGCAGCCAACCACGCCAATGAAATTGCCGCGCTGGCCGACGGCTACAGCCACGTACTTGGCCCATCGACGACCTATGGCAAGGACCTCATGCCCAGGGTCGCCGCCCTGCTGGGCGTCAACCAGGTCAGTGACATCATGGCGGTGGAAGGCAGCCACCATTTCAAGCGTCCGGTCTACGCCGGTAACGTCATCGTCGATGTAGCGGCCCCCGAATCCGTCACGCTGGTTGCAACCGTACGCACCGCGTCCTGGAAGGCTGCAGGGCAAGATGGCGGTAACGCCGCTATCGAAAACCGCCCTGCAACATCCGGCCCGGTTGAGCACAGCCGATTCCTCGGCCTGCAAACGGAAGGCGGAGAACGCCCCGACCTGCAAACCGCGAACCGCGTGGTGTCTGGAGGCCGTGCGCTGGGCAGCGAGGAAAACTTCGAAATGGTTTATGAACTTGCCGACATATTGGGCGCCGGCACTGGCGCCACGCGGGCCGCGGTGGACGCGGGCTACTGCCCGAATGACATGCAGGTGGGCCAGACTGGCAAGATCATTTCACCTGATCTGTATATCGCCTTTGGCATTTCCGGGGCCATCCAGCACGTCACTGGCATCAAGGATGCGGGTACCATCGTCGCGGTCAACAAGGACCCGGAAGCACCCATCTTTGAAGTCGCGGATATCGGCCTGGTCGCAGACCTGTTCAACGTGATCCCGGAAATGAAACAACTGTTGAGCTAGGGCCGGAACACCCGTACATTATTCGGGTTCATAAAAAAGGCCGGGTCTAACCCGGCCTTTTTATTCAAATCGTCGTGAAACGGGATCAGTCGGCATCCATGTACATGGCCAGCCGGTCTTTCGCCCATAACTTTTCTTTTTTCAGCTGATTCAAAGCCAGGTCTTCCATCGGAGCCGTACCCAGTTCAGCAGCGGTGACGCGCTTGTCAAGCTCCTGGTGACGGTTGTAAATCCGACGAAAGTCTTCGTTTTCCTTTATTAATTCCTCCATTCTCTCCTGGCGGTGTTCAAACATAGCAATACTCCTATACGGGATGAAAAACACGCGAAACGCGGGCATGGCACACACACCCTGGGCTTGGCGGCTGTAAATTAAATAAACATGTATGACAGATATCAGGAAGGTGCAGCGAGCGGCTTAAGCCCCTCGCTGCCATTATTCGGACACTCCGGTTGTAAAGACTAAATAAACCATAGCGTTGATTTAACATTAGCGCAAAGAAGGGCATCTGGCAAGCGCCATATGTTATTTATATTCCCGCTCCGGGAGAGGCATTTTTCTTGCCAATTCTGATTTACCTGACTCTTTTTTATAGGATATTTCTGACTGGATCTAATTATCGAGCAAGATGACGTCCACACGCCGGTTTTGCGCACGACCGTCCTCGTCCTCGTTACTGGCGATCGGGAAGTCCTCACCCATGCCCAGTGCTGTGATCCGGTCCGGGGCGACACCCAGGCTGATCAATGCTTCACGGACAGCCTCGGCGCGTTGCTGGGATAATTCCAGGTTGGTTTCCGAGTCGCCAAGCGAGTCAGTGTGCCCTTCAACACGAATTTTCTTGTCCGGTTCTGTCTGTAACAGGTCCACAACTTCTTCCAGGCTGGACAAACCACCATCGACCAATTGTACTTCACCGGATGCAAACAGCACGTCACCCAGGGTCACCACGACCCCGCTCTCGGTCTGGCGTAATTGCAGGTTCTCCAGCTGTCTTGTCAGCGAGGAAATCTGCTGGCTGGCCAACTCGGCCTCGCGGCGCGCGAACTCGGCCTCCGATGCGCGTGATTCAGCCAGCCGGCGCGCCTGCTCGGCTTCTTCTTCTGCCAGCTGTGCAGCTCGCGCGGTTTCGGCTTCTTTCGCCAACGCGTCTTCCCTTTCCTGCCGGGCGCGTTCGGCTTCCTCGTTAGTGGTCGCTACCAGTAACCTGGCTTGCTCTGCTTCCATGCGCGCACGGTTAGCTTCCAACTGGCTGGCCTGGATCAACATGTCGCTGCGCTTGCTTTCGAGCTCGTTAAGCAGCTTTTCATTTTGTTCCCGCTCTGCCATGGTGCGTGCAATCTGGATGCGGCGGTCAGCCATGTACATCAGGTAAGCACGGTAGAGCTTGTCCCCGGTCGCCAGTTCCGCGTTACGCAGGGCGCGCTCGGCTTCCCCCAGCGCCAACGGGGCATGACCGGCCAGCTCGGTACTCGACTTGAGGCTTTCGAGCTCGTCTCGTATCTGTTCAAGCGCCAGGTCTTTCTTGGGCGGTGCAACACAGGCGGCGAGCGAACCCAGTATCAAAACCAGCGAAATACGTGTCAGCAGACGGCTCATTTGAACTCATCCCCGAACGTGGCACGCAGGCTCGTTTCGAGCTCGGCGTTATTCTTACGTAACTCGTTGACCTGTCTCCTCACCTTTGCCGTACGGGATTTTTCAATCGCCAATTCCGAGTTTATCTCTGACTCTTCAACCAGGTACACGATGACCTCGTACTTCTGCCTTTCCAGGCCAAGACGCGCGCTTTGCAATTTTTCCCTGGCAAAACGCATTTCGACCGGGGCAAATTCATCACCACCGGCCGCTTCCGCTGCCTGGATGGCGTTTTCAGCGGCTACGAACACCTCGGGACCAGGCCGGGTCGTCATACAGGCAGCCAGGGCCAGGCAAACAATTAAAATTAAGCTGGACTTCATTAAACAAACACCTGGAAAAACATCTTTGCAATTATGACCTAACGCGTGCCAAGGTTGAACACCTAATTGACAATCTTTGTTCTACCTGATCATTTCACAACCGCGTCGGCCTGCGCCTCGGGTGCTGCCCGGGCAAAAGCAGGCAGGCTCCTACAATATTTTACGATTCCGCTGATGCGGGGATATTCGGCCATCTCTACACCATACCGCTCGGCGTTATACACCTGTGGTACCAGGAAACACTCGAACAACCCGGGGTTCCCACCCAGGCAGGTCAAACCTCCATTGCCATAGCTGGCGAGCTGTTGTTCAACGACTTCGAAGCCGCTGCTCATCCAGTGTTGCATCCAGCCGACCTTGTCCACAGCCTTGCCACAGATCGCGTCGAGGTATTTCTGTACCCGCAGGTTATTCAGCGGATGAATTTCACAGGCTATCTGCAAGGCCAGCGAGCGAATCCGCGACCGTGCCTCGGGACCGGTGGGCAACAAGGGGGGATGCGGAAAACATTCCTCCAGGTACTCACAGATTGCCATGGACTGCGTGATGACCTTGCCGCCGTGAACCAGCGTCGGCACCAGGCCCTGTGGGTTGATGCTGCGATAGCTTGTACCGTACTGTTCCCCGCCCCCTCTCAACAGGTGTATGGGGATGGACTCGAACGCCAGGTCTTTCAGGTTAAGCGCGATTCGCACGCGGTAGGCCGCCGAGCTGCGCCAATAGGTGTACAGCTCCATTTTGTCAGGGTTCATAACGGACGATTTGCTGCTCAATCGCGCCAAAAACCGAGGCTCCGCCGCCATCGAACATTTCAATGCGGATGGTGTCGCCGAACGTCATGAAAGGTGTCGTGGGTTTGCCATTCGCGATGATCTCCAGCATCCGGATTTCAGCCAGGCACGAGGCGCCTCTTTCGGTGTCTTCGTTGGCGATGGTCCCCGACCCGACAATGGTGCCGGCTGCCAGAGGCCTGGTCTTGGCGGCGTGGGCGATCAGCTGGGCAAAATTAAACTGCATGTCCGTGCCCGCCTCGGGGTTACCGAAAAAGGCCCCGTTGAGCGTGCTGTGCAGGGGCAGTGACAAGGTGCTGTTCTGCCAGTGGTCACCCAGTTCATCCGGTGTCACCAACACCGGCGACAAAGCAGAACGAGGTTTGGACTGCAAAAACCCGAATCCCTTGGCCAGTTCAGCCGGGATCAGGTTGCGCAGACTCACGTCGTTGATCAGTCCGACCAACTGGATGTGGGAATCCGCATTATCGGCCGTGACGGCCATCGGTACATCGTCGGTTACCACGATGATCTCTGACTCGAAATCTATGCCGTATTCTTCACTGACCACCGGTACCGGGTCGCGTGGCCCCAGGAAACCGGCTGATGTCGCCTGGTACATCAACGGGTCAACATAGAACGATTCCGGCACTTCAGCGCCGCGGGCCCGGCGCACCCGTTCCACATGTGGCAGGTAGGCGCTGCCGTCAACGAACTCGTAGGCTCTCGGTAACGGCGCGGCAAGCGCCGCCATGTCCAGTGGCTCTATGTTTCTGACCGTGCCGCTGTTCAACTCTTCGTATCGGGCATTCAACCTCGGAGCTGTTTGCTGCCAGTCGTCGAGTGCTGCCTGCAAGGTAAGCGCGATATCGCCCGCCGGCACAAAATTCTTGAGATTCCGGCTGACCAGGATGAGGCGGCCGTCCCGGCCACCGATTTTCAAAGACGCGAGTTTCATGGCAATAAAGTACCCCGTACAAATTACAATTGATTGACCAATTGTAAGGGATTACGCCCAGGGATGGACGGAGGACATTATCACCACCGGCTCTCCCCGGCCGTGAGCGGGGATTGAATCAGGGCGCGGAGCCAGTTGGTGTTGGATCGGCCAGCGCAGCTTCGGTTAAGACTGTATCGGCTGACAAGTCGTTGGCCGCCATGTCGACAATGGGTGTACGCCGCTGACGCTGTGCGAAACAGACACCGGTTGCGTCGCCCGTTTGAATCGCGCCGAGTTGCGTACCTTGCTCAGGCTCGAGGATCAGCAGCGACTGCCCGCCATCCACGTACACCTGACCGTTATCAAGGTCAACTGCTATCTGGTCTATGCCAAAGTACTCGGCGGAGAATGCTACAGGCTGTGCCCAGTCCTGTTTCATGACACCATTGAGTGGGTTGTAATCAAAAGCGACCACTTCGGTACTGGTCCTCACGTACAAGCGATCACCCGTAAGGTTGAAAACCGCTGCAACCGCGGTTGCGCCTTGCAATTCTGCAAAATCTGCCTTTTCCAGGCCGGGCAGGGTGAACGAAGTCAATCCACCTTCACGGTCCAGCAATACACCGGCTCTCGAGCCGGGCGCACAACTGGCGTTGTTGGGCTGCGCTCCGCTGCTCAGGCGGTTGCCGGCAAGCTGTAATTCACCATCCTGGCTGACACGTGCGTCATACACGGCATTATCGAATGGCCTGGTGTGCGAATGACCAAAGGTCGTGGTGACAAGCAAGGTTCCATCATCGCAGAATTCCGCCGACGTATGGTCGAGGAAGAGTTCAGCAGTAGCAATTTCAGCGCGGCGTTGTGTATCAATAACGGATAAAGGTTCGTAAACGTTGCCCGCACCGACGCTGACCAGCAGGCTTCCGTCCGGGCTGAGTGACATATCTACACCTGCGTTACTGATATTGATGTTTGATATGTCTATATCTTTGCTGCCGGAGCGAGACAACAGCTCATATACCGCAATGCTCCGATTGGCGTGGCTGGAAAACCCGACAGATTCATCTTCACTCATGGCGCAATCGCCACTGACCGGACTGGATGATCCCTGCAGGCTGGCAACGATGGTACTGGTGTGGATATCAAATAGCCGCAACTCGTCCGATTGGTTATCGACCACCATGCCAAGGGTTGCAGCATACGCGGAGCCGGTAAATACAAGTAAGCACGAATACGCGCAAATCACTACCAGTACATATCTTGCATACCGGTTAAAGCCCTGACGCTCTTTGACACGATTGAAACCGGGCATGGAAACCTCCTTGTTTCGTCAGATCTCGGCGGAACCGGCCCACTAAGTGGGTAATGAACACGCCGTTCGTGCTGCCTTGCACAAACCTGATGCCTGATTGGGGGGACTCTAAGCCTGGGGGATAATCCCTTTCATTGAAACTCAACCAGCGTCCTGCCAATCGTCCAACTATCACCCGTTGTGCTTTGGCGTTAGTTATGTATACGGTAGAATTGATCGCACAACTACTGTAGAAATTACCAGAGTTTACCGTATCCCTAACACTCAAAAACCGCTACGGGGTCGTTCAGTTTATAACATTACTATGGGTGTTTCCAGACTATTTTCACAGGTATCCTTTTGAGTATCAGTAATATGCCACTACTTTCTATCCTGATTTGGCTTGTCCAGATAGCGCTTATCGTCCATGTCTTTAAGACTGGCCGCAGCAGGATCTGGATCATGGTTCTTCTGTTCATGCCCCTGGTCGGTGGCGCTGCTTACCTGTTGATCGAGCTATTACCCGAATTTTCAGGCAGCATCACGGGCCAGCGGGCGGTCAGGAACGTCAGGCACACGCTGAATCCCGGTGCCGAGCTGCGCCAACACGAGGCCGCCTGGCAGCAATCCCCTAACGTCGACAACAGCCGCCGCTACGCCGAAGCCCTGCTGGATGCCGGTAAAACCGATGAGGCCGAGGAAATCATCAACCAGGCGCTCCGGGGCCTGTTCAAGACTGAACCGACACTATTGTTGCTCAAAGCCCACCTGCAGTTCGAAAGTGGCCGCACGGCCGAGGCGGTCGATACGCTCGAGTCATTGCAGCATCACAACCCCGATTTCCGCTCCGCCGAAGGGCACCTGCTTTATGCACGCTCGCTCGAAGCCCAGGACAGGATTGAAGATGCGATCCGGGAATATTCAGCCGTGTCGGGGTATTTTCCTGGCGTCGAGGCGCGCTACCGCCTGGCACTGTGTCTTGCCGCTGACGGCCAGGGTAACGCGGCCACCCGGGAGTTCGAGTCCATTCTCAACGATGCAAAACTGGCCCCGCCGCACTTCCGCAAAAGTCAGAAACAGTGGCTGGATGCCGTTAAAAAAGAACTGGCATAAGCCTGCGATTATTCCAAAAATGCCTGGGTGGCGGCTGCCTTACTTTTCTTTGGGCACGCAAAGAAAAGGAACTCGGCCGACAGGTCGAAACCTCTCATTTAAAGGCAATATTTATTGCCCTTAAAGCCCGTTTCTGGTATAAAGCCCTGCTCTGTTGCTCGTGCCCGTCATGAGCGGAGAAGAGGGATGCCGATTTCGGCGTCAAATAAACACACATACCGCAACCGTCCGGTTGGGTGCCCTGTAAATCAGGGTTACCGGGCAGAGTATGTGGAAGATTAACCCGGGAAGTCAGCAGCGCCAGATGCAAAATCATGGGTTGCTGGGTTTCTGCTACTTGAAGGATTAAAGAAATGCCTAATATCACCATGCGCCAGATGCTCGAAGCCGGCGTGCACTTTGGTCACCAAACCAAATACTGGGATCCCAAGATGGCGCCGTATATTTTCGGCTCACGCGGCAAGATCCATATCATCAACCTCGAAAAGTCACTGCCCATGATGACTGACGCCATGAATTTCCTTGGCAAAGTCGCCTCCAAGCGTGGCAACGTGATTTTTGTCGGCACCAAGCGTGCAGCATCCAAGTCAATCGCCGAAGAAGCAGAACGTTGTGGCATGCCCTATGTTTCGCACCGCTGGCTCGGCGGTATGCTGACTAATTTCCGTACCATTCGCCAGTCGATCAAACGCCTGCGCCAGATTGAAAAAATGGAAGAGGACGGCAGTTTTGCACGTCTTGTCAAGAAAGAGGTCCTGCAACTGACCCGTGAGCGCGACAAGCTCGAGAAAAGCCTGGGTGGTATCAAGGACATGAAGGGGCTGCCTGACGCGATGTTCGTGGTCGACGTGGGTCACGAAGATATCGCTGTCAAGGAAGCACGCAAACTGGGCATCCCGGTTGTCGCCGTGGTCGATACCAATTGTTCACCAAACGGGATCGATTACGTGATCCCGGGCAATGACGATGCAATTCGCTCCATCCGTCTGTATACGCAAATGGCCGCCGATGCAGTGCTTGAAGGCCGTGCGTCAGTCCCGCATATCGATGATGCCGACGAGTTTGTAGAACTTGATGAACACGGCAATCCGGTCAAGCGTTCCTCCAAGCCGCAAAAGGCCAAGACCCCGAAGGCTGCCAAGAAGAAAGTGGCCAAGAAAGTCGTGGTGAAAAAAGCGCCAGTAGCAGACACTCCAGCCACTGAAGCAGCGGCTCCGGCCGA
>JAPHTE010000402.1 GCA_026196445.1 Lysobacterales bacterium | reverse complement strand
GGTCCCAAGGCCAGCATGCCTGGCGCGCGCCAGGCACCGGGCAGCTGGTCAGCATGCGAACAGGCAATGGCAAGCTGGTGGCCAAGAATACCGGCGTTACCGTGGTCTCTGATTTCTGCAGTGCGGATCTCGCAGCAGGTGGCCGGGGTGCACCGCTGGCGCCGCTATTGCACCAGGAACTGTTTTATACGGACCGGGAGGACCGCGCGGTCGTCAACATCGGCGGTATCGCCAGCCTGACGCTGTTACCCGCCCGTGGTGGCGTGAGTGGTTTTGACTGTGGGCCAGGCATCTGCCTGATGGATGTCTGGACCATGCGCCACCTGCAAAAGACCCGCGACGTAGCGGGCAGCTGGGCAGCGAAGGGTAAGGTATGTAAGCAATTGCTACAAAGCATGCTGCAGGATCCGTATTTTGACTCGATGCTACCCGCGAGTACCGGGCCGGAATACTTCAACATTACCTGGCTGGATAATTTCCTCGCCGAACACGCACTTGATGCGACCGACGTGCAGACCACGTTGGCTGAATTGACAGTGATCTCGATTGCGCGTTGCCTGGCGAGCGGCCCGTTGCCAAAACGCCTGCTCGTGTGCGGTGGCGGTGCACACAATACCCATCTGCTCGGCCGGCTCGCGGCGGCGCTGCCACAGGCAGTGGTGGACACCACAAACCGGTATGGTGCGGACCCCGATTGGGTCGAAGGCCTGTTATTTGCCTGGCTGGCGCACGAACGCCTTGCTGGGCGGGTGCAGGATACCACTACGATTACCGGCGCCAGCCACCCCTCGTTGCTGGGTCGTATATTCGAGCCGTGAACTGTTAATATGGTAATTGATCATGTCTCTTCTGCTTAATATCCTTTGGTTTGTTCTCGGTGGTTTCCTGGTGTCGGTGGCTTACATTCTTGGTGGCCTGCTACTGTGTATCACCATCATCGGCATCCCGTTTGGCATCCAGTGTTTCAAACTTTCCCTGCTGGGCCTGGCTCCTTTCGGCAAGGAGATCCGCGAGACCGAACCACCGGGTGGTTGCATCGCCGTGGTCATGAACATAATCTGGATCATCCTGCCCGGCCTGGAACTGGCCTTGGCGCACCTGTTGCTGGCAGCATTTTTCGCCATCACCATCATCGGCCTGCCGTTTGCGATCCAGCACCTCAAGCTGACCCGGCTGGCTATTCTGCCGTTTGGATTCAAGGTTACCGATCACCGTTAAACCGTCTTTCACGGCACGCGTAACAAGAAGGGTGAATTTCTAACTCCAGCTCAATTTAAATCATTCATTTACGGGACATAAATCAATCCCGTTTGAATGATCTACATCAATCCCTTTTTGATGATCTACATCAATTTATACTGCAACATAATTTGCTTTACTCTAGCCAGGTTTATGCATTCGGGGCACCCGTGGCCAACGAGGCCTACAGCTTGACTGTCAGCTGCTTCTCCGAACAAAACATCAATACAAATCCATTCGCACGATTGGTACCAGAATCATAAGCCCCTGCCTGGATTTTATTCGGGTAGTTCTGCTGCAAGAACAACAAAACAACTTGCAGACATAATCCAAACTCGGTGATCCGGCCTGCGCCGTTGATCAGATCAAGGCTGTTGCTACTTGAAGAGCGGCAGCAGTTCTTGTGTAAACCTGTCTTCGCATCATGGCCGTTTTTATCGCTTCAGAGGGTTAAGAAGATGGTTGTAGCCTTAATAGTCATATTGACAATCGTTGCTTTCGTAGTAGTCGACCTTGTATTGCGCGTGCTACTGAAAAAAGCGCGCGAAACCCGCTTGCAGAAGGAACGGGAAGAAGCCCTGGATATTGGCCTGAAACTCGATGTGAGCGAAGAATCACCGTCCCTGAAAAGGGTAGAGCTGGACAATCCAAAAGCCCGCATACTGGCGGTAGACGACGAGGAAATCGTGCTCGGCAGTTTCCGCAAAATTCTGGTGCTCGCCGGCTATGCCATCGACACCGTGGAAACGGGATCAGAGGCCCTCGGCCTTATCCGTCAAAACGATTACGATTTTGTCTTCACCGACCTGAAAATGCCCGAGATGGACGGTGTCGAAGTCACCAAGGCCGTCAAGCACCTGCGCCCCGATATCGATGTCATCGTCATCACCGGTTACGCCTCGATTGAAACCGCGGTAGAAACGGTCAGTTACGGCGCAATGGCCTATATCGAGAAACCGTTCACAGAAGACGAATTACTGGCCTTCGTCAAGAAGGCACTTATCAAACGCCAGGCCAACCTGGAAAAAAACATGCGGCATAAAATCCGCCTGGTCAAACCGGGAACCAGTGCGTCCAGTTCGAAATTCGAGCTCAACGTTCCTGCAGGAATCTTCATCTCCCCGCAACACGCCTGGGCCAAGATCCTGTCGAACGGTGCCGTGCAGATCGGCCTCGATGACCTGGTCAGGAAGGTCTTTGACAAGGTGGATGAGGTTGTACTGCCCAACGTTGCCCAGAAGGTCAATAAGGGCGACACCCTGTTCTCGATCAAGTACGGGGATTACAGCCTGGATATCCCGGCCCCGCTCAGCGGCAAGGTCATTGCCGTTAACAGCGAGCACGCCGAGCACCCCGAATGGCTGGCAGTTAAGCCCTTCGACCTGAGCTGGATGTGTGGCATCGAGCCTTCAGACCTGGCCGGAGAATTGCCGGGGCTGAAGATCGGCCGTGACTCGGTTGATTGGTACCAACAGGAAATCGACCGCTTCCATGACCTCGCCGGTGCAATAACGAAACAAGACACCGGTGAGGACACGGACGACGTGCAGCAACTCACGGTGGAGCAATATGTAGAACTGCTGGACAGTTTTGCCAAACCGTTCCGGCAAACCGAAGACCCTGCCTGAAGCAGGGTCCTCCCCAGTTAAAATTTTGCGAGGCATTTATGCGTAAATTCCATGTTTCCCTGGTTGTGCTCGCGAGCCTGATGTTCGGCATGACACAACTGGCAGCGGCCGCTCCCGAGTTGATCGGCGCGCCGAAATGCAAGGTCTGCCACAGGGCAAAAACCGGTGACCAGTGGAAAATCTGGACCGAGTCCCCCCACGCCCGGGCCTATGAAACGCTAGCCAGCACGGCGGCTGCCAAGATCGCTGCAGACATGGGGCTCGGCGACCCCCAGCAGGAAGCCGCCTGCCTGAAATGCCACGCCACCAAGGCCAGCCTGGGTGAAGGCGTCGTGGTCAATGAAAAGGCCAACTACGCCGATAGCGAAGGCGTAGGCTGCGAAGCCTGCCACGGCCCCGGATCCGACTACAAGGCCAGGAAAGTCATGCTCGACCCGGAAGCCGCCAGGGCGGCCGGACTGGTGATGAATACCGGTTGCAGAAAGTGCCATAACAAAGAAAGCCCAACTTTCCGGAAATTCGATTACGAGACACAGTGGGTGGCAATCGCACACCCGGTGCCAGGTGACGGCACAGCAGAAAAGGTGGACAAGGAAGCGCTGGCCGAGGCTGGCACGCTGCAGGAAATCCTGATTGAATCCTCGGTCGGGTACGTGATCTTCCCCCACGATTTCCACGTAACCGGTGTCGAATTGGAATGCGTGGAGTGTCATCACCAGATCCACGCCGTCGAGTTGGATACGCCACACCCCGACTACCTCAAATCTTCCTGGATCAATTGCCAGGCCTGCCACAGTCCGGAATCTGTGGCGAGCAAAGTATATTACAAGTGTTCCGCGTGCCATCACACGAACCCCGACAACATCGCGGACGAGACACTCAGCTCCAAGGTTGTCGTACACAAGAACTGCTGGAAGTGCCACGAATCAGGCACCGGTATCAAGGCCAGCGCCGGCTGTGTCGACTGCCACATCAAAGATAACAAAGAGTAACCGTGACACCTGGAGCCATAAGGAGACACTGATGGACAGAAGAAACTTTCTAAAGACGTCGCTTGTTGTCGGTGGCACTGCACTGACCTGCAAAAATGCACGCGCCCAGGAACAGCACAATCCGGATGAGTTTGTCGGCATTCTGGTAGACACAACTCGCTGCATCGGTTGCCGGGCCTGTGAAATTGCCTGCGGTGAAACGTGGGGCATGCACGTACCGGACGTACTCAATGACGGAGCACTGGAAACGCACCGCAACACCGATGAAAATCAATTTACCGTCGTCAATAAATTCGAAACGGAAAAAGGCGACGTATTTGTCAAGAAACAGTGCATGCACTGCTACCAGGCCGCCTGTGCGACCGCTTGCCCCACCGAGGCGATGAAGCAAATGCAGGGTGGCCCGGTTGTCTGGAGAGGCAACAAGTGTATCGGCTGTCGTTTCTGCATGGTTTCCTGCCCGTTTGACATGCCGAAGTTCGAATACGACGAATGGAATCCGAAACTGCAGAAATGCACTATGTGTTTTGAACGGCTAGAGAAAGGCCAAAAACCCGCCTGTGTCGCCGCCTGTCCCACCGATGCACTGATGTTCGGCCCCCGCCTGAAAAATCTCGAGGTTGCCCGGCACCGTATTTACAGCCATCCGGATGAATACGAACACCATATTTATGGCGAACACGAGGTTGGCGGCACCGGGTACATCTACCTGTCGGCCGTACCCTTTGACCAGATCGGGTTCAGAACCGACCTCGGCAAGCGACCGTATCCGGAATACACCAAAGAGTTCCTCTACGCTGTGCCCATGATCCTGTTTGGTGTCCCGGCATTCCTGCTCGGGCTCAATGCGCTTGCTGATTCCAGCAGGTCCGGCCCGGAGAGCGAATTTTCACTTGAGTTTGATATTGATAATGAAGGGGACAAGTGATGAATAATAATGTCGCAATAAATGCATCGTTCGGCAACTTGTTCCGGTTTTTCATACAGGAGTTGAAGCCACGCGGTCCCTGGCTCACACCGTTCAACATCATTTCGATACCGGTGATACTGGTGGGGTTAGGCATCCTGGTTTACCGCTTTATCCACGGCCTGGGCTCGGTCACCAACCTGTCGCAGGAAACCCCCTGGGGCCTGTGGATGGGATTCGACGTGGTCACCGGTGTCGCCCTGGCCGGTGGGGCCTACGTCATCACCTTCGTGGTGTATGTCGTTGGGCTGGATAAATACCACGGCATCGTGCGTGCAACCGTTCTGAACGGCCTGCTGGCCTATTGTTTTTACGGCGGAGCACTGCTGATCGATCTCGGGCGTCCATGGAATGCACCAAACCCTTATATCGGTAATTCCTTCGGGTTCAGTTCTGTCCTGTTCCTGATCTGCTGGCATTTCCTGCTCTACATGGTGTGTGAATTTGTCGAATTCTCGCCGGTAATAGCGGAATGGCTGCACCTGGAAAAAGCCAAGAGGTTCCTCAAGAAGTTGACGCTTGCCACCGTGGTACTGGGGATCACCCTGTCGATACTGCACCAATCAGGCCTCGGTGCATTGTTCCTGATGGCCAAGCCAAAGATCCACCCGCTGTGGTGGTCGGAATTTATCCCGATCCTGTTCTTTGTTTCCAGTATCTACGCCGGTTTGTCCATGATCATCTTCGAGGGGACCGTCAGCCACAAGGTTTTCAGCCACCTGATCCCCGAGAAACACCATCACCATTTCGACGACATCGTTTTTGGCCTGGCCAAGGGTGCAGCCATTACCATGTTCGTCTATTACTTTTTCAAGGCCCTGCTCTTCATCCATGACAAACAATGGGACCTGATTGCCGACGGATGGGGGCTGTGGTACCTGTTAGAGGTGATCGGATTCGTGCTGGTTCCAGCCCTGATGTTCGCGTTTGGGTTCAAGCACCGCAGCCTGAGAATCATCAAGATAGCCGCGGTGATGGCACTGATCGGCATCATCCTCAATCGGCTCAACGTTTCTGTCATCGCCTTTAACTGGTATTCAGTTGCGCATTACGTTCCGACCTGGCAAGAAATCGTGGTGACGTTCATGGTGATTTTTTCTGAACTCTGGGTATTCCGCTGGTTTGTCACCCGCCTGCCCGTATTCGATTCAGGTCACTAGTACAACGCACTACAGGGAGTTGCAATGGATTCATTCACTTATGTAAATATCTTTGAGACAAAAGGTCTCGAGTACCTGCTCTTATTGTGTTTCTGGGGTTTGTTCGTGTACTTGCTCAAGTACCTGTCAACACCGGATAAAAAGCGCAAGGACTCGAAGCGCTAAACACCCCCTGGGGTGACGTATGCTCAATAGCAAAATAGGCCTCAAACTGACCTTTGGTGTCGTATTGACGCTGCTGGTCGTGATCAGCGTTTATGCCTATTTCAACATCCAGTCCGAGACCAAGACCCTGCTGATGGAGGTCGAGCGGCACGCGACCCAGTTCAGCGAGCACCTCAAGTCGGACATGGGCTACGACATGTTGCATAACGATCGGGTGCGGATCCAGGACAGCATCAGCCGTATCGGCAGCCAGGGCGCCATCAACGGTATCCGCGTTTTCAACAAAGATGGCGAGGTGATCTATTCGTCGATCCCGAAGGAAATCGGCAAGATGGTCACCATGCAGGCCACCAGCTGTTACCGCTGCCACCTGACCGGCCAACCAATAAAGAAATTGCAGCGGCAGGAGCACATGCGGATCTACCGCCCCGATCCTGACGGACCACGCCTGCTGGGTATCATCAACCCGGTTTATAACGAACCGTCGTGCTGGACGTCATCCTGTCACGCGCATCCCGAAACGAAAACCGTGCTCGGCGTACTGGATGTCACCATGCCACTGGACAAGGTCGACGAAAACATCCGCCGCAGCCAGATCGCAATCGTGGTGCTCACCTTCAGTGTCATCATCCTGCTGAGCCTGATCATCGGATTCCTGGTGCGCTGGTGGATCGACCGGCCCGTGCAGGACCTGCTGACCGCCACCCGGGAAGTATCCGGCGGTAATCTCAACTACCGGGTCGAAGTGAAGCGAGAGGATGAGCTCGGCATGCTGGCCAAGTCCTTCAACAGCATGACCGACAACCTGGCGGAAGCGCGTCTGCAGTTGTTCCAGTCGGACAAGCTGGCTTCCCTCGGCCGGCTGGCCGCTGGTGTGGCACACGAAATCAACAACCCGCTGACCGCGGTTCTGACCAACAGCTCATACCTGTTGAAGCGCTCGCAGGGCCAGCCGGAAACCAGCGACGACCTGCAGGTCATCGTTTCCGAAACTATCCGCTGCCGGGAAATCGTCAAGAGCCTGCTCGATTTTGCCCGCCAGACCGTGCCAAAGAAACGCATGACCGACATCAACGAGATCATCCAGCGCGCGACCACAGTTGTCGAAAACCAACTGTCCATGAAGCAGGTGGAACTGCTGATGGACCTGGACCCCGCGTTGCCCAAGGTACGGGCGGACGCCAACCAGATCCAGCAGGTCTTTATCAACCTGGTGGTCAACGCCTGTGATGCGATCGGGGACGACGGCGGTGAAATCAGGATCACCAGCAAGATCATCAGCCTGAGTCCCATGGGCACCCTGCAGATCAAGCGAGCCCTGTGCCGCAAGCGGCATGACCTGGTCGACCGCAAGGTCCAGATTGACGCCAAACCTGCCATCAGCATGCGCTACCGTAAGAAGAAACAGACCGGACTGATCCACCTCAACCCCATGTATGGCTCAACCAATCACCGCCTGGGTGACATGCCGCCACTCAAAGAAGGCGTTGATCTCATGTGTCCGGATTGCTCGGCTTCGCTGATCGCAGAGGGTGAAACCTGCCCGAAATGCGGCGCGCCGATCTACGCCTTTGAAGTGCCCCTGAAGGGACTCGTGCAGGGCTGCCTGGC
>JAPHTE010000001.1 GCA_026196445.1 Lysobacterales bacterium | reverse complement strand
TGGCGCGAGGCCGCCACGCTTTTCGGTTTCACCGCAGTTCGCCGCGTACTTTGCGCCGCTGATGGTTGCCTGGGCCAGATTGCGAGGTGAGACGCCGTTGTACACGCGTGATTCGCTGGCCACATTGACAGCGAATCCTGATTTCAGCCATGCCCGGGCGACCGCCAAACTGGGTTATCAACCACGGCCGTTCAAAACCAGTCTGCGCGACACCCTGGTGGCGGGCGGCCACCAGCTCGAAGCAACCGGGAAGTAAAACGATGGCCTCACTGGAATACGCCTTCAACGCTGCATTCAACTGGGTTGCGTGGGGCACGCTGGTCCTGGCGCCGGTTGTGTTCATCGTGTTGCTATTCGTCCGCGCGCCGTACGGCCGCCATGTCAGGGGCGGCTGGGGGCCAATGCTTGGCAACCGCCTGGGCTGGTTCCTGATGGAGTTGCCGGCTGTGTTCGTATTCGGCGGCATCTGGCTGGTATTTGCCAAACCTGCCGTGGTGCCGGTCGTGCTTTTCCTGATGTGGCAACTGCATTATTGCCACCGTGTGTTTGTCTACCCGTTGACCATCAGGAAGGGTGGACAAATGCCGTTGCTGATTTTGTTGATGGCCGTGGTATTCAATACCAGCAATGGTTACCTGAATGCCTGGTCCATTGCCAGCCAGGCGGACAAGTACCAGCTGGCGTGGCTGTGGGCGCCACAGTTCCTGGCTGGATTTACACTTTTTGTTGCGGGCATGGTCCTGAACAAGGTCTCGGACAGGCAGCTGGCGCGACTACGGAAAGAGGGCGAGGGTTACCGGATTCCACATGGACTGGCCTACCGCTGGGTATCCTGCCCCAACTACCTTGGTGAGATCATACAGTGGACCGGCTGGGCCATTGCGGTCTGGTCGCTGGCGGGTTGGATATTCGCCATCTGGACCATTGCCAACCTCGCGCCGCGCGCCATTGCCCACCACCGCTGGTACAGGGAAACATTCCCAGGTTACCCGCCCACAAGACGCGCGTTGATTCCTTTTCTGCTTTAAGAAATGGTGTCTGCTGCCTTCGGCACTGCTGCGGGATACTAACCAGGGCAGACGGCAGCCAATCGTAAATTGAAACAGCGTCGCTTTTTAAGAATGCGCGATTTCTTTGTCAGTGAATATGTAGTCCTTCAGTTCATCGTCAAATGCCGGATCCCGCCTGCGAATCCATTCCAGGACCATCGCGGCATGCTCCTTTTCTTCATCCCTGTTATGGGCAAGTATTGAACGAAGCTCTTCGTCTTTGCAGACATCAACGCGCTGGTTGTACCAGTCTACTGCCTCCAATTCTTCCATCAAGGACGTGATAGCACGATGCATATCCCGCGTTTCGTCCGATAATTCCTCGATTGGTTCATGATAACCTTCGTTTGCCATCTGCTCTCCTTTTGCGTCAGTTGATGTGGATTTTTATCCGCGGCGTTTTTGCAGCGTCCGGGTCAGGAATGTTAACACTCCGTGGTCCAAAGGCACGTTTTAAAACTGTGCTTGGACCAAGGTTTGTTCTGGTCATAGCGCCAGGATCCGGGACTCGATCACGGCAAGAAAGTCGGCGATGCGCTCCCGTTTATCCAGGTGTGCTTCATACTCTTCGTCATAAATCCAGGCGAGGTCTTCGGTGCGCAGGTAATTGGGGTGGTGTATTTCAGCGATGGTTGCGTAGCGGAACTCAGCATTGCCCTTTTTGACCGACAGCGCATACACGTGTATAGCGGCGCGAATCAAGCTGCTCTCGCTTGGGTCTGCGAGGCCAAAGTGTGATGAAGGCGCTTCGATTTCACCGAAATACTGGTGATCCTTCCTGATTAGCCAGCCATTCTGTTTGAACACGATGCCGATGGATTCACCTTTGATGATGGCTTCGTGTTCCTTGTTGAATGCCGGGTCGATGACCGCCGGGTATGCAACGACGGCAAAGGTGCGGTTGATATTGACACCATCGTGTGTGCTGTAAAGGCAGGAAACCCTCAATTTCGGGCTGTTTTCCAGCACCTCGATCCCGTAGCTGCCAAACTTGGCACGGATACGTTCGCTGTTACCGGGGGGCAGGGCTACGCCGCCATCGGTCGTGCTCCGTGCATTATCGGGAAAGTGGCCAGGTGTCATGAATCGGGGGTCCGCTTTTCTGGGTGACGGTACTTTACTACGCTCTTTGTTCAGTTTCACACTCAATATGCATTTGCAACGCTATCATGCAACCGTTTCCGGCGTCACGCATCGTCTGAACCTGCCAGCGGCGTACCATTTTCGATGGTTACAACGGTGCGCGGCCCATCGAACACCTCGCCGGTCTGGCCGTGGATGGACAATATGTCACCGCAACGATAGCTCTTGACGGGCTTGCTGCCTTCGTCGAAAAGTACGGCCTCGCCATTGCCAACCCGCAACTCCGGCACACCCAGTACCGCGCTGTATACCTTGTCTTCGATGCTGTGGATTGCAACGGCCGCGTGCGAAGTCGAGCCGCCACGCGCTGACAACAGTCCGTCAACTGACAGGATAAGCGGGATTTCATCGGGTACCGGGTTTTCCAGCACCAGCAGGATGCCATCGGCCTCCGCGTCCTTCGTGTCCCATTGCGACCGGAGCCGTTTGACATCTTGCTCGTTGAATGCAATGCGGCCTCGGAATGCGCCACCGCTTATGCCGATGCCACGTCCGGCCGCCCGCCCGGCATCCTGGAACGTGCGTGGGCTCTCGTACAGCTCCATCTGCGCGCTGCGCGCTTGCAGCACGCTGAGTACGCCGCGGTCCACGGTGAATTCGATTTCGGCGTCTGAGCCCAGGAAGCGCCGCAGGCGCGCGCTGACGTGGTTGAGCTTGCGTTCAAGCATCGGCGCCAGGCTACGCAAGCGTTGGACAGGCTCGAAAGACTTGGCTGCCGTGATGCCGCCGACCAGGTCGTCGCCGCAGGCACTGAACTTCACGTCGCCGGTAAATTCGCGGAATCCTGTAGATTGTATGACACGCGTATTGGGGATGACGCCGGTCAGTGAGATCTTCATCTCGTCGATGCCGGGTTCCAGTTCCTGCGGGTTGCTGCGGTTGCCGGAGGCCATTTGCTGTACGATCGCCGCGGTATGCCAGCCGTCGGACAGATGCTTGATAGCCCGGTACTGGCGGGCGCGCTCGCTGTTCCACGAAGTGTGTACGGCCCGCAGCGCAGTGAACAACTGCAGTTGCGCATCATTCACCAGTATATCGAGTTCCTCAGCAAAACCCGCATCGCGCAGCGCCTGTTTCGACGCCTGCACCACCTCGCGCATGGCGGAACCTGGCAGGTCGGTCTTCAGCGTCACACCGTAGCGGGACTTGGTCTTTTCGACCAGGTCCAGTCCCTCGAGGTCGAAACCCCAGACAGCGGCGGCAAAGGAGACCAGGAAACGGCGGTAGGCGTCCCAGGCGTACCAGTCATCTTCCTCTGCCAGCGCCTCGGCCACGGCGTCGGTCATGCCCACGAAGACCATCGTCGCCAGCATGCCAGGCATCGAGAACACCGAGCCGCCACGTACTGCCAGCAGCAGCGGTGCGGCAGGATCACCGAGATGCAACTCGTTGCCCTCGTTACGGGCCAGGTCCTGCTCGAGTACGTGCACGTGCCGCATGACCTCGGATTCGAAACGCTGTTGTTCGACGGTTTGCAAGTCCAGCCGGGAAAGGGCAGTGGGGATGATAAAACCGTCACGTGTGGGGATGCCGAGATAGGCGATGTAGATCAGGCCGCTGCCCTTGCCGCCATAGCGGCCCTGCAGGCTGACGTAGGTGCGGTCCTCGACACGTTGTCGTATATCGTCCTTGTGGGACAGGTGGACGAAGTCCCAGGGGTTCTCACCGGCGCTGCCAGCGTCCGCATCCGCGAAATCACGATCCTGTTCGGCGAAACAGGTACGTGCCAGGTCGGAGAAGTGCACCAGTGAATTCAGATCGTGCATGGTGCGCTGGAAATTGGCCAACACCGCGCGCATTTCATCCCGTCCATAACCCAGGTGCTCGGCCATCACTTCGTAAGCATTGCTGACCCGGTGTATCAACCGGTGGTAGTTGCGTTGAATTTGCTCCAGCACATCCAGCAATTCGGACGGGCTGCGGGCCGGTGTAACCAGCATGGCCGACAAGTCCCAGAGTTCGCGCGAGAACAGACCGTCGAGGTCCAGGTTGCCGGCGCACAGGTGCACGATATGCAGGCATTCCTGCAGGTTCACGCCGTGTTCGTGGTAGTCGGACGCCACGTGGCGCAGGGCAAAGAAACCCATTTCTTCCAGGATGCAGTCGAGTTGGTGCAATAAATATCGCTGCTGCTTGAAAACACCGTCGCCGGCCAGGCTCACCAGTTCACGCCGCAGCGAACAACTGCGCTCAAAGGTCTTGAGTTGCTCCGCGCCCTGGTAAAGTTCCAGTAATTCGTCCAGGGCGGTAAACAGGCGATCCTGGTGGTCCCGCTGGATGTTTTCACAGAAAGTTTTGACTGCCTCGCGGGCCTGGTTCTCGAGCGCCTCGGCGGGAAAGTCTTTTGCGTCGGGAAGCGTGTCCTGCAAGGCTTGCAGGCTGGCCTCGAAATGACTGGCCACCGATGCTGTCCAGCCGCCATCACGTAACTTGCTGACGAGGCTGCGCAGGCGGTGCTGGTAAACCCATGGGTTGCGCGCACGGATGCCCTTTACGACCAGTGATTCCAGTTCCTCGAGCAGCGTATTGGTCGATTCGCAGCGCACCAGTTCGAGCGCGTAGGTTTCGCGCCAGTCGGCGATACGGTTGGCGATTTGCGAGCTGCCCAATAGTTGCTGCAGGTCGGCCACGATCCGCCCGACCAGCTTGATGATTTCCGGGTGGCTGCGTGCGGCTTCGTCGGCCATACCCGGTACATCACGTTCCGGGTCGGGAAAATCTGCTTCGCCGCTTTGCAACCACTTCAGATAGGCCTGTGCCAGCTTCAGGGTATGTTTGCCCATCGCGTGGTGGGTGCTGCGACGAATCTCGTTGGTGATGGCACTTCCGCGCACGTGCACCTCTGCCAGGTCGATCGTGTCCTGCCAGACCTCGTCGATCAGCTTCGGTTGTGATACCAGGCCCGAAATGCTGCGCACCAGGATACTCGTCGGCAGCCGCAGGCGGTCGGCAAAGGGGCCGTTCATGAACTCGGCCAGTTCCCGGCGCACCCGCGAGATTTCTGGCTGCAGGTTCTTGGCCCCGGGCATGCCGCGGTACGAACTGCTGCACAGGCGCGCGACCAGGAAACGTAACAAGTACACCGCCTCGTGACGGCTGCCGCAGTTGTTCAACCGGTTGAGCAAGGCGGCCAGGTCACGCAGTCGGGCGACCTGGATGGCTGGCATATCGTCGATGTGCAGATGGTAGATTTCACGTTCCAGATCAATGGCATCGCCCTTGATACCGGCCAGTTCAGCGACCAGTGCATCGGTGACCAGCGTGCCGTGTGGCAGGCGGACCTGCTTGATGACCTTTTCGGCATCCTGGTGCAACTGATAGATTGTCAGCTCACCCTGCGCGTCGTAGGGCACCACCAGGCTGTCTTTGTTCACGAACAGCCGGTGGTTGACGATTTCGAACATACCGCAGCGGCGGCCAATGAGGCGCATGGTGCGCAAATACTGCCGCAGGATAGCCTTGTTGTCGGCCTTGCCGTCTTCGCGCAGGTAGGTCTCCACCAGTGTCCGGTGCAAGGTGGATATGTATTCTTTTTCCTGATCACTGAATGCCGAATCGACTATTCCGCGTGTCACCGTGCCGCGGGCATAGGGTGCAACGGCGGCTGTTTTCTCCCGGCGCGGGTGATAAATCCCGGTGATTTCACGCAAAGCCTGGTGCAGCGGCTGACCTTCGGTTTCCAGCTTACGGTTGACCGCCTGCAGTGCGGCCACGTAATCCGAAAAACGGCTGCTGTCGATAGACACGTCGTAAGCTGCAGCCAGGTGCTCGATGATCACAAGCATTTCCTCGCGCAGCAGTTCGTAAAGCTCCTGGCCGCGCACGTGGGCCACGCCGCGGGTCATGGCCAGCGAAACTGACAGGATCGCGTTCATACCGAGATTCTGCTTGCGTTGTTTGATGGCTATCTCGACTTCCCGGCTGGCGTCGGCGGCTATCTTGCCACGGCGCCTGGCGGTATCGAGTTCAAGCTCCAGCAACGCGTGGTCGATGTCGAATATGTTCCAGTCGGCCACGTTGCGGTTCTCGAAAAACGGCGCCGCAAATTCATGCACGTGGTCGACCGCGTTCAGGCAACCCTTGCCTTCGTAGCGCTGGCTGCGTTTGAACAGGTTCAACAGCGCCTCGTCCCCGGTGGCCTTGACCTGGCTGCGACTGACCTTTGCATCGAAGCGGTAAACCCCGGGTTCCACCTCTTCCAGCAGGTCGGCATGCTGCTCAAAGGCTTCAAGGTATTCCGCTCGCTCGAATACACCGTCGACAAGATGCACGGCCTCACCAGTGCCGGACGAAGTACCCAGCGGCGTGGCGCCGTGAAAGGACAAACGTACGCGGCTGTCGGCGGTGGCACCGGGTAGTGCGAAACGCACATCGACACCCACCGTCGGGATACCGGCGTTGGTCGGTTCCTCGCGGGCGCGCAGTTGCTCCACCATGGCGAAGTCGGGCAGTTCCGGTTCGCTGACATCGGCCTCCATGACCTTTTCCATTTGACGCGTGACTGCCTGGTACTTGACCAGCCTTTCTGTGTTGGCGCCGCCACCGGCCTTTAACCCGAGCGCGTTGGTGGCCAACGCGATGTGCGCTTCCATGTCGTCGTTCGGACTCTTTGAACGGTGCGAAACGACGAGTTCCAGGCCCTTGCCAAGTGTCACCAGTACCGCCAGGAGGGTTTCGTACAACGAGCCGATCTGGTTGGCCTTGACCAGCACCGAGTTGATCAGCCCCTTCTCGGCCGCCACCTCGATGGTGCGGTCGTTGGTGGTGACCAGGTCGTCGCCGACCACCAGTATCCGGTCACCCAGCCTGTCGAGCAGCTTGTGCCAGCCCTCGTGGTCGTCCTCGGAGAAGCCGTCCTCGATGGACAGTATCGGGATGTCGTATTCGTTGATTGCCTGCTCGTAGATCGCCAGAATGGCATCGCGGTCCATGACGCGCTTGGCATGGTCGCGCCAGAATAAATACATACCGATGCTGTCGGGTACGTCAAATTCTTCGCGGTAGGCGATCTCGAGTTCTGAGAGCGCCGGATCGAGTGCGATCGCCACGTCTTCGCCGGGGCGGTACCCGCATTCCTCGATGGTCTGCTTCATCATGGCCCACAGGCGCAGTTCGGGCAGTTCATAGTCACCACGGTCGACGTACGGCGCGAGTCCGCCCTCCAGGCCGATGCCCATCACGCGGCAGCCTTCGGCTTTTTCCAGGATTTCCTTCAGGCGGTTTTGCAGGCGCACCGTCATTTCCTGCGCCTCCTGCGAGTCCACCGCGCCCAGGATCAGGAACATGGCCTCCTGCATGCTGATGTTGGATTCGGGGTATTCCTTCTCCGTGTGACGTCCGCCCATTCCGCAGTTGCGGAATTGCCAAGGGGCCCGGACCTTACCGAACCGGGGGTGGGTTGCATCCTGCATGCTGCTCTGGACGATGCGTTGCTTGGCCAGCGCGGCCTGTGCTGCCCAGGAGGTTGCATGCGGCAGGGTTGCCGCGGCCTCGGATGCACGTTTTTCACGGCGCTTGAATTCGCGGTATTTACCCGGGTCAGCCAGTAGAAAATCCAGGCCCGTGACGATACCGAGACCCAGTAGCAGGCGACCGAGGTTAAGCGCCAGCGAGATGTCCTGCGTCAGGCCGATGCTGAGCATAACGGCCGCCAGCGGCAGCGTGACCAACGCAACCCGGCCGCTGGCGCGT
>JAPHTE010000350.1 GCA_026196445.1 Lysobacterales bacterium | reverse complement strand
TGTAACTGCGTATCGGCAACCTGGATAACAGCGCCGGGTTCCTCGGTAAACAGCCGTGCCCTGAGACTGGCTGCCGTGTCGGCGCCGAAACCGTCAAATGACAACTCCAGGCCACAGCGGCCGGCAAAGGCCATTTCGCACAATGTCGTGACCAGGCCGCCGTCGGAACGATCGTGGTAAGCGAGTAAGCTGCGAGCCGTGATTAATTCCTGGATGGCTGCAAAAAAGCCTTTCAACTGCGTTGCATCGCACAGGTCCGGCACCATGTCTCCAAACACACCGTGGACCTGCTCCAGCGCCGAACCTCCAAGGCGATCCCTGCCACCACCGAGGTCGAGCAATAACAGGTGATTCCCCCCGGCGGGCAATTTAAGTTGTGGCGTTACGGCCAGCCGCGCGTCCGTGACCGGGGCAAAGGCCGAAACCACCAGTGAAACCGGTGCCAGCATGCGCCGGGACTGCTCATTTTCCACCCACTGTGTCTTCAGGGACAGGGAATCCTTGCCCACCGGCACCGCGATACCCAGCGCCGGACACAATTCCATGCCGACCGCTTCCACGGCCCGGTACAGGGCTGCATCCTGTCCATCCTCACCGGCAGCCGCCATCCAGTTGGCTGATAAGCGCACGTCGCACAGGCGTTCGATGGGTGCGCTGGCGATATTGGTAATTGCCTCGGTGATCGCCATGCGTGCCGCAGCGGCGCTGTCCACCACGGAAATCGGCGTACGTTCACCGATTGCCATGGCCTCGCCGGCATAGCCTTCAAAGCTGTGCAGTGTTACCGCGCAGTCGGCCACCGGCACCTGCCATGGCCCGACCATCTGGTCACGTGCAACCAGGCCGCCGACCGAGCGGTCACCGATCGTGATCAGGAACGACTTGCTCGCCACGGCCGGAAACCGGAGGACCTTGAACAGGTCCTGCGCGATATCCCCGGGCGCTGGTAATTCGGCGCTTGTGTTGAGCCGGACGGACACCGCCTCACGGTGCATCTTGGGTGTCTTGCCAAGCAGGACCTCCATTGGCAGGTCTACCGGTGCCTCTTTCAACAGCGCATCACTGACGTGCAAACGGCGCTCTTCGCTGACGGTACCGAGCACCGCGTAAGGACAGCGCTCCCGTTTGCAGAACGCTTCGAACTGATGCAGCCGTTCCGGACCGATACCCAGCACGTAGCGCTCCTGGGATTCGTTACACCAGATTTCCATCGGTGACATCGCGCCATCCGCACATGGCACCTCGCGCAATTCCAGCTCACCGCCACGCTCACTGTCGTTCAACAATTCAGGCAGGGCATTGGACAAGCCACCTGCGCCGCAGTCGTGAATCGAAACGATGGGGTTGTCGTCACCCAGTGCGCAACAACGGTCGATGACCTCCTGGCAACGCCGTTGCATTTCGGGATTACCACGCTGGACCGAGGCAAAATCCAGTTCCTCGTTGCCTTGCCCGCTGCCAACCGACGAAGCTGCACCACCGCCCAGCCCGATCAGCATCGCCGGGCCACCCAGCACGATAACCACGGCGCCGGGAGACAAACGTTGTTTATCGACGTGTCCGGCGCGGATATTACCCATGCCGCCGGCCAGCATGATCGGCTTGTGGTAACCCCACAGCCTGCCGCCTATGGTCTGCTCGAAGGTCCGGAAATAACCGGCCAGGGCCGGGCGGCCAAACTCGTTATTGAAAGAAGCCGCGCCGATGGGGCCTTCGATCATGATGTCCAGGGCACTGGCGATCCTGTCGGGCTTGCCGGAATCTTCTTCCCACTCGCGGGGGTGGTTCGGCAGATGCAGGTTGGAGACCGAAAAACCGGTCAACCCGGCCTTGGGACGGGCGCCACGGCCGGTCGCGGCCTCATCACGTATTTCACCACCCGAGCCGGTTGCCGCACCCGGAAATGGAGAGATCGCCGTGGGGTGGTTGTGGGTCTCCACCTTGATCTGGATACCGACGTCTTCCTCGAGGTAATGGTATTCACCGCTGTCGGGGTCGGGGAAAAAACGCCTGCTGCGTGTGCCTGCCAAAACTGCGGAATTGTCATGGTAAGCCGACAACACGCCGTCGGGGCTGCGGGCATGCGTATTCTTTATCATCGCGAACAGGGACAGGTCCCTGTCTTCGCCATCCAGCGTCCAGCTGGCGTTGAAGATCTTGTGCCGGCAGTGTTCAGAGTTGGCCTGTGCGAACATCATCAGTTCAGCATCAGAAGGGTTGCGTCCGAGTTTTTCATAAGCAGCGATCAGGTAGTCGATCTCGGACGACGACAAGGCAAGGCCGAGGTCGCGGTTGGCTTGCTGCAAGGCCCCGGGCGCATCCTCTGACAGGTCCGTGATGCCCAACGGCCTCGGTGGCTGGTGATCAAACAACGCCCGCGCCTCATCCAGTTCGTGTAGCACCGTTTGTGTCATGCGGTCGTGGATCAATGGCTCGATGACCGTGACCAATTCCTGCCCACCGTCTTTGGCAAACAACTGGAACAGTGTGCCGCGCTCTATGCGGCTGACCAATTCAAGCCCACAGCGGTGTGCGATGTCAGTGGCCTTGCTGGACCA
>JAPHTE010000470.1 GCA_026196445.1 Lysobacterales bacterium | reverse complement strand
TTCGATTCCAGCGATATCCGTCAGCGTGTGTTTTAAAACGGGGTCCGCTGCCAATGCCGCGTAAAGCTGCTTTACCGACCAGCCCTCGATGATGGTGAACCGGTAGGCAATGACCTTTCCAGAAGCCAGCAAGTCGAGTAATCCGGGTGGCGTGGTGCCCCGCGGTAACAGGTATTCACCGGTCTTGATGGTCACACCGTGCAAGCGGTTCAACACCCGCCAGCGCCAGTCCAGCCGCGTGACTTCCTGCTTCTCCAGCCTGGCCAGGACCGCGCTCAGGCTGTCACCTGCGTGCACGGTGAGCACCATGCCCTGCGGGTCCAATTCCAGAGGTGTGTTGGTAAACAGGCGGTATTGCTGCCAAACGCCGGTCGCGAGCGCTGCCGTGATCAGCAGCAGGACCAAAACGACCGGCCACAGGCGTTTCATTCGCTCAACAGCCAGGCCTGTAGTTCGCGGGTAATGGGGCCGATGTCATAGGCGTGGTCATTGATGGCGATCAATGGAACAACGCCCCTGACAGTATTACAGATGAATACCTCGTCCGCTTCCCACAACATATCTGCATGGATGCGGCGCTGCTCGCAGCGCGGTGCAAAAGCTGCGAGGATGTGGTCGCGCATAACACCACGCACACCGCAGCGATCCAGCCTTGGAGTCAACAGGCGTTCATCGGAGACCAGGAAGATATTGGCTGCGATGGCACTGATGACGTGGTCTTCCGGGTCCAGCAGGATGCCTTCAACCGCGCTGGAGTCACGGATTTCCGCTGCTGCCAGAACCTGGTCGAGACGGTTCAGGTGCTTGATGCCACCCAGTGCCGGTTGCAATGCCAGTCGCAGTTCACAAATCTGCGCCGTGACGCCTTCACGGGCGATATCATTGGTCCCTTCGGGATATGGATGGGCACTGATAATGCGCGTACAGCTGCCATCGCTTGGTGGTGTATAGCCCCTGCCATGACCATCCCTGGTCAGGACGATCTTGACCACCGTGTCACCAAGACCGGTACTGATGGTCTGTACTTCCCGCAATAACAGCGCCTGGGGTGGCATGACCAGGCCGAGCCGTTCACAGCCAAGGCCGAGACGGTCCATGTGGGCTTGCCACCTGAGTGGCCGCGCGTTTTGCACGACCAGGGTTTCAAAAACACCGTCGGCGTAATTCAGGCCACGGTTTGACGTGTGGATAAACTTGGAGATCTCACCGTTTACCAGGCATTCAAGCATCAAGTGTCTCTTGTCTTTCGTTGTAATACACCAACATGGATATGATGAACATGTTTGCAGTTCTCTACAAGCAAAGTACCGCCAAAGCTGCCTTAGCTGCTGAATTTACGGAATACGAGACTGCCGTTGGTGCCGCCAAATCCAAATGAGTTAGAAACAGCGACTTCGAGCCGCGATTCACGCGCCGTATTCGGTACGTAATCCAGGTCACAGCCTTCGCCCGGGTTCTCGAGGTTGATCGTGGGCGGAATGATGCCGTCACGGATGCCAAGCAGGCTGAATATGGCCTCGACACCACCCGCTGCACCAAGCAGGTGGCCGGTCATGGATTTGGTCGAGCTGATCGCCAACTTATACGCGTGATCGCCGAATATGGTTTTGGTCGCGATGCTTTCGGCCAGGTCACCCAGCGGCGTGGAAGTACCGTGGGCATTGATGTAGTCGACTTCCTCCGGGTTGATGCCCGCATCACTGATTGCTGCACGCATGCAACGCGCGGCGCCGGCACCGTCATCCGGCGGCGCAGTCATGTGAAAAGCGTCGCCACTCATACCAAAACCGATCAGTTCGGCATAGATTTGAGCACCACGGGCTTTCGCGTGTTCCAGTTCTTCCAGCACCACGACGCCGGCGCCGTTGGATAACACAAAACCGTCACGTTCCTCGTCCCAGGGCCGGCTTGCTCTGCCTGGCTCGTCATTGCGGGTCGACATGGCGCGGGCCGATATAAAACCGCTGACCGAGGTTGGCGTGGTGGCAAACTCGGCACCACCGGCGACCATTACGTCAGCCTCGCCGTACTGGATCATGCGCATCGCGGAACCCATGTTATGGGTAGCGGTGCTGCAGGCAGACACGATCGCGATGTTTGGCCCTTGCAGGTTGTACTTGATAGACAGGAAACCGCCGATCATGTTGATGATCGAGCCGGGAATGAAAAATGGGCTGACCTTGCGTGGCCCGTGTGCGAGGTAGGCTTCTGTCGTGTCCTCGATGGTTTGCAGACCACCGATGCCGGAGCCGATCGCGCAGCCGATGCGTTCCGGGTTGTGACTGGAGTTCTCGTCCAGCAGGCCTGAATCGGTCAGGGCGTCGACTGCCGCCGCGTAGCCGTAATGGACAAACGTATCCATGCGCTTGGCCTCACGCGGTTCAAGGTAGTTGGAAACTTCGAAGCCGCTGACCTCACCGGCAATCCGGGTTTTCATGTGGCTGGCATCGAATGAAGTAATGGTGTTGATGCCACTGCGGCCATTGCAAATGGCATCCCAGGCAGAATCAATGGTATTACCTACGGGTGAGACGATCCCCATACCCGTGACGGCCACGCGACGTTGCGACATCTAAATAACCTCGAGATTAATATTAAATCTGGATATTAACGCCAGAACGAATGACGGCCGGCGAATGGCCGGCCGCAAACGCTAAAATCACTTTTCAGGGTCAGCTTTGACTTGAATTGACGTAGTCAATAGCTTGCTGAACACTGGTAATCTTTTCCGCATCTTCGTCAGGGATTTCACACTCGAACTCTTCTTCCAGCGCCATAACGAGTTCAACGGTATCCAGAGAATCCGCGCCCAGGTCGTCTACAAAAGATGCATTGGCGGTAACTTCCTCTTCTTTAACCCCAAGCTGCTCCACAACAATCTTCTTAACGCGTTCTTCAATACTGCTCATTTTCTATGGATCCTCAAAGTGTGACACAAGAGATGCAATTTTAAAGAAACTGCGGCAGTTGTGCCAGTCCTGTGCCCGATTTGTATGAAGGTTCCGGGCATTTTTACTATACGTCACCGTATGTTACATGCGTGACGCGCGAAATGACCGCCATGCGGCCGTGTGAAAAATCAGGTCACGTACATGCCACCGTTTACGTGAATAGTTTGCCCCGTGATGTAAGCTGCTGCGCTTGATGCCAGGAATTGCACGGCGGCTGCGATGTCGGCTGCTTCACCCAACCGGTTGAGCGGAATGTCCTTCAACATCGATTCACGCTGGGCCTCGTTCAATTCCCGCGTCATGTCGGTATCGATGAAGCCGGGTGCGACGACATTCACGGTGATACCGCGCGAACCGACTTCACGCGCCAGCGAACGTGTGAAACCCATCATGCCGGCCTTGGCCGCCGCGTAATTCGCCTGGCCGGCGTTGCCCACGGCGCCAATCACCGAAGCAATGCTGATGATACGGCCATGGCGCGCCTTCATCATGCCGCGCAGACAGGCCTTCGACAAGCGGTATACCGAACGCAAATTCGTATCCAGCACGGTTTCCCAGTCGTCTTCGCCCATGCGCATCAATAACTGGTCGCGCGTGACCCCGGCGTTGTTGACCAGGATGGTCGGCGCCGGCCCCTGGTTATTGATTTCCTGTAACACGGCTGCAATACCATCGGCATCATTGACATTGAGCACCATGCCTGCCAGGCCCTCGACGCCGCGTTCATCGATGTTTTTGGCACCGGCCTGTGATGTCGCGGTGCCAAAGACCCTGGCGCCGTTGCCAGCCAGTGTGTCGGCGATTGCCGCACCAATGCCCCGGCTGGCACCCGTGACCAATGCGACCTGACCATGCAAATTGTCGTTCATAGTATTCCTCCGGCTGGATAGCCCATGGCAGGTTTACAAATCAGTATTTGATGAGTGCCGATGCCCAGGTAAACCCGCCACCAAAGGCTTCCAGTAACAGCTTGTCACCGCGCTTTACTTTACCGGAACGGACTGCCTCGTCCAATGCCAGAGGTACCGAAGCTGCGGAAGTGTTGCCATGCCTGTCAACGGTCACAACGACCTGGTCCATGGTCATGCCCAGTTTCCTGGCGGTCGCGGATATGATGCGATGATTGGCCTGGTGCGGGATGAGCCAATCCAGTTCAGACTTGTCCATGTTATTGTAGGCAAGCGTCTCATCCACGATACGTCCCAGGGTGCGCACGGCAACCTTGAAAACTTCGTTACCCTTCATCTTGATCCGTACACCACCGCGCTTCTCGGCCTTGAACCCCCGGCCGATACCGACATTGGCGTACAGCAGATCACTGTGGCGACCGGCCGCATGGATGTGGGTGGACATGATACCCGGCTCATCGCTGGCCTCCAGCACCACGGCACCACCGCCGTCACCAAATAACACAGCCGTGCCCCGGTCGTTCCAGTCCAGCATCGCGGTCAGCTTGTCCACGCCGATGACCAACGCACGTTTCGCGTCGCCGAGGCGAATGTACTTGTCAGCAATGGACAAAGCGTACATGAAACCCGAACAGGCGGCGTTTACGTCCATGGCGCCGCAATCCGGCAATCCGAGACGCGCCTGTACCAGGCAGGCCGTACTGGGGAACACCAGGTCCGGCGTGGTCGTGCCGATGATCAGGAGATCGATATCTTTTGGCCCCACACCAGCGGCTTCAATCGCTCGCTGCGCCGCGATCTCGGCCATGTCACCGGAAGTTTCGTCATCGTGTGTAAGCCTGCGTTCGCGGATACCCGTGCGTTCCCGGATCCACTGGTCGGAGGTGTCAAGTATCTTTTCCAGGTCAGCATTGGTGACGACTTTTTCCGGCAGGTAACTACCGGTACCGATTATTTTTGAATATTTCACTTGTGCTCCTCCAGCATGACAAACGCAGACTCATCCTTCGATTGAGTACTCGTTGATCATCGTTTCAATTCGTTGCGGCACAAGGCGCTCGGATGCCTTGACGGCTTCCAGGATTGCGTTGGCCATGGCCTTGCGTCCGGCATTGCCATGGCTCTTCACAACCACGCCTTGCAGCCCCAGCAAAGGGGCACCATTATGCTTGGCTGGTTCAAATCGTGCCAGCGCTCGTTTCAGGGACCTGCCCGCCAGCATGCCGCCGACCCGAGCCAGCGCGCCCTGGCCCAGTGCTGACTCGAGGTGTTGAAAAAACATCGCCGCCAGGCCCTCCCCGGACTTCAGTATCAGGTTACCGGTGAAGCCGTCACACACGGCGACGTCGGCCTTGCCGGCAAACAGGTCGTGCCCTTCGATGAAGCCGCGGTAATTGATCGGTAACTCACGCAGCATGGCGTGTGCTTCCCTGACGACCGTGTCACCCTTGCCGTCTTCGTGGCCAACATTCAGCAACGCGACCCTGGCCGGGTTGGCGCTGCACTTGTCTGAACAGGCCACGGCGCCCATGATGGCGAACTGCACCAGCTGGTTGGCGCTGACATTCAGGGTGGCGCCAAGATCCAGCAGGTATGTATGCCCGGACGCCGAAGGGATCGGTGACATCAGGGCCGGTCGTTCGATACCGGGCAGCATTCCCAGCAGTTTCACGCCCAACGCCAGCAAAGCGGCCGTGCTGCCGGCGCTGACACAGGCGCCAGCCCTTCCTTCAGCGACCAGCTCCAAAGCCAGCCACAAACTACTGCCCTTACCGCGCCGCAAAGCGGCAACAGGCCGTGCGTCCGGTGCCAGCGCATGGCTGGCTTCGCACACCTCCAGGCGTTCAAGGCACTGGCCATATTGACCGCTGGCAGCATGCTTGTCCAACAGGGGATTAAGCTGATCCGTGGTACCAGACAGGAGAATCTTCAGGCCAGGATGCGTCGAAAGCACCTGCAATGCGGCAGGTACGGTCACCACCGGTCCGAAATCACCGCCGTGCGCGTCCAGGGCAACGACGAATTCGCCTGGAACGGTCTGGTCTGCAGCATTCATATACTTTCAGTGTAGGAGCAACTTACCCTTAAAACAAAAGCGCCGGCAGTTGCTCGTCAAGAGCGTCTGCCGGCGACCTTGGTTCAAAATCCGCTTAAAAAGCGTGCCTATTCTTCGTCGTCAAACTCGACGACGGGTGTGTCAACGACCTTGCGGCCCTTGTAGTAGCCTTCCGGCGTGACGTTGTGACGCAAGTGCGTTTCACCCGTGGTCGGGTCGACCGAAAGTGTGGGTGCCTTCAGTGCATCGTGCGAACGCCGCATGCCGCGTCGTGATGGGGTTTTTCGGCTCTTTTGTACAGCCATGATGTTTTACTCCTGATTTAAATACCTGGTTAATTCTGCCAATAATCCTTTGCCAATTATTGCTGCTTGTCCCGCTTGATCATGTCGTGCAGGTCCGCAAAGGGGCTTTTCCTGTCCCCGGCCGGTGTTTGCCCCTCCTCTTGAAACGGCCCTCCGGTGGAGTATTTAATTGGCTCCAAACCCGGTTTGCGCGGAATTTGCGGCAAACCGAGCAATAATTCATCTTCGACCAGACTGGCGATGGCCAACCTGCCACGCTCGGTCTGAACCGGATCGTAATGGTCCGGTAAATTTTCCTGCTCAACGATGTCTTCAATGACACCCAGTACGGAACTGCGTTCCAACTGTTGATCGTAGACCTCGAGGCTGGCTTGGCATACCAGCGGCACTACCGCGGACACCTGTAACTCCACCACCACCCGTTTGTCCAGATCGGTTTTGAAGGCAGCGACGAACGCCGCTTCACCGGCCGGCCCTGCCAACAGGGGTGCCAGGCGCTTCATGCGTGTCATTGGGATCGTGCCACTGAACACACGATTTCCTTCCGCGGCGCGTGCTGGCGAAATCCAGTCTGGATATTCACGTGACATAGCTTCACAATTCCCGGTAACCCTGGCTCATACAGCCAACACTAGTAATCAGCCGACCTAACCAGTCATTTTACAACATATATGAACAACGAGTCACTACCTGCAAATCTGATTCTTGCCTCGGGCAGTCAATATCGCAAGCTGTTGCTGAAACGCCTGGGCCTGCCGTTCAAATGCCAGCCACCAAACCTGGATGAGACGCCGCTCGACGGTGAAGGCCCGGCCGCACAGGTTGC
>JAPHTE010000310.1 GCA_026196445.1 Lysobacterales bacterium | reverse complement strand
TTCGACCTGGAGATCGGCCAGGCACTTTCCCGCGGTGTCAATATCGGACAAATCGACGACCCGGATTCGTTCAAGGTCACGGCCAACATCGACGAGTACTACCTGTCCCGGGTCGACATCGGGCAGACGGCAACGCTGACCGTCAACGGCAACGACTACGAGCTGTCGGTGCGCAAGGTTTACCCGCAGGTCAAGAATGGCACGTTCGAGGTCGATCTCGTTTTCGGCGGCGAAGAACCCGAAAGTATTCGCCGTGGGCAAACGCTGCAACTCAACCTGCAACTGGGAAGTCCTTCCGATTCCCTGCTGATCCCCAATGGAGCTTTTTACCAGGATACGGGTGGTAACTGGGTATTCGTGGTGAACGTGGACGGCACGCGGGCAATAAGACGTAACGTGCAAATGGGGCGGCGCAACCTGAGGTTCATCGAAATACTTGACGGCCTCGAGCCGGGTGAGCGTGTGATCACCTCGCCCTATACGAATTACCTGGATATGGATCGCCTTGAATTACAGGGCAAATGAGGAAAGCAACACCATGAGCAATACAACGACCCCTATCAATGAAATTCAGCCCGGACAGACCACCCCGGCCGTTAACGGCTCCAACTCGGAGACCCTGTTCAGCCTCGAGAACCTGTGCAAGGTGTTTCGCTCGGACAATGTCGAAACGACTGCCCTGAACAATATCAATATCGAGGTCAAACACGGTGAATTCGTCGCTGTGATGGGTCCGTCGGGTTGCGGTAAATCCACCCTGCTGAATATCGTCGGCATGCTGGACAACCCGACTTCCGGCGCCTTTTGGTTCAACGGTGAAGAAGTGGCCGGCTACGGCGAGAACAAGCTGTCTGAAATACGCAAACAGAATATCGGTTTCATCTTCCAGAGCTTCAACCTGATCGATGAGTTGACCGTGCGGGAGAACATTGAACTGGCATTGCTGTACCACAAAGTTTCGGCGGCTGAACGCAAGGAGCGTGCGTACAACGTCATGGAACGCATGGAGATCGCCCACCGCGCCAACCACATGCCTTCACAGCTGTCGGGTGGTCAGCAACAACGCGTGGCCGTAGCGCGGGCCGTGGTCGCCAGGCTGCACCTGATCCTCGCCGACGAGCCCACCGGCAACCTGGACTCCCAGAACGGACAGGAAGTCATGGAGATGCTGACCCAGTTGAACAAGCAGGGCACCACCATCCTGATGGTCACCCACTCACCGGCTCACGCCGAGTATGCGCGGAGGGACATCTCGCTGTTCGACGGCGAGGTGCTGACCGAGAACCTGAAGAAGTTCTGAAAAGAGGTGGTTATGATTAAAGCGGCAGACTTGCTCCAAAACTACTTTGTGAGTGCGACACGAAATCTGTCACGTAACCTGCTTGACTCATTCATCAAGATTTTTGGTTTGGCCATTGGTCTTACGGCCGCCATGCTAATTACATTGTTTGTGCGTGACGAGTTGAGTTTTGACCAGTTCTGGACGGACGCTGACCAACTGTACCGGTTAAATACTACCTGGGTGTTCCCCGGTCGTACCCCACAACATTCAGCCATCACCTCAGGACCGGCCAGCCGGGCTTTACGGACGTACTTTCCCAATGAAATCGTCAGCAGCGCCCGTATCAATAACAAGGAACCCACACTGACCCTTGGAGACCGGGTATATATCGAGCAGGTGAGCTGGGTAGATCCATCGATCCTGGCGATTTTTAATTTCGAAGTTCTGGCCGGCGACGCCCAGGAGACACTGGCTGACAACAACGGTCTGGTCATCACCCAATCTCTGGCCAGCAAGTACTTTGGAGACATGAACCCCATTGGCGAAATACTTACCGCGACCCTGTACGGGGTAACCCGCGATTATCGTGTTGGCGCTGTAATCCGGGACTTACCGTTCAACACCCACCTGGATATTCAAGCAATGGTAAAAATCGTTGAACAGGACTTTGCCGAGCCGGCCTGGTGGATGTTTAGCAACTGGAAAGCCATTAACAACCACACCTATTTCAAACTTGAGCCGGACGTCCCGATTGAACAGTTTGCCTCGCGGTTGGCAGCGTTTGCCAGGGACATAATCCCACCCAACACTGATGTGGAAACACAGCTCAGTATGACACCGGTCCAGGACATTCATCTGCATCCCCAGGACCGTTCGGAGATGAAAAATCCTGGTGATGGCCGCCTGGTCCTGGCCTTGATGGTGATCGCGGTGCTGCTGGTCGTTATCGGTGCCATCAACTTCATAAACCTGTCCACGGCCCAGGCGGGTAAACGGGCCAAGGAAGTCGCACTGCGTATGACCCTGGGTGCCCGTCGGCAACAACTCTTTGTCCAGCACCTTGGCGAATCTGTGCTAATCGCCACAATCGCCTTCCTGGTTGCCATCGTCATGGTTGAGATTTCACTGCCCTTATACAACGGAATGCTGAACCGCCAGCTTTTCCTAAACCTCGGCGACCCACGCACGCTGGCGACGATCTTCACACTGATGTTTTCCATTGGTGTCACCGCCGGTTTATATCCGGCTGCAGTTATTTCAGCTTTTCGCCCGGCCAGGAACCTCAATTCGTCCAATGCGCTGAAGTTGGACGGCTCAGTTTCGATCAGGTCCCTGCTGGTGTTATTTCAAACGGCCATGACCATCTCCCTGCTGATTGCCACTGTGGTGGTTTTTGCCCAACTGTCGTTTATCAAGTCACTGGATCGTGGTTTCGACGCAGGGCAACTTGTTGTTCTCAACGGAATCAGCAGGGATGGAGCCTATGAAAACCGCGAAGCCTTGAAAACCGAAATCCGCAAGCTGGCACAGGTGGAGAATGCGGCATTTACATCGGACCCGCCTTCGCGCCCCAACGGCAACAACACGCGGGTCAAGGACCTGGCTTCCGGCACCGGTGAATACATTCCCGTCGGTGTTCAGGATATCGATGCAGATTTGCTGCCCACTTACCGCATGGAACTGCTGGCCGGGCGTAATTTCTCCACAAGCCGTCCTCTTGACCGAATACCTTCGACCGGGAATGTATCTGCGGGCAGCACGCTGAGTGGCAATATCATCATCAACCAGGCTGCGGTGAGACTATTTGGATTCAACACGGCGGAACAGGCACTGGGCCACAGCCTGCGGCTGGATCCGGAAATGCAGGCCAACCCGTCCGTAAACGTCGATCTGACGGTCGTGGGCGTGGTCGGTAACAGCAACCTGCATTCTGCGAAAAAGGAACCCCGTCCGGAGATCTACCAGGTCACCCCGAATAACCTGCACATGGTGATCCGCTACAAGGGTGAAGAGAAGCCCTTGATTTCTGCCCTTGAAAACACATGGAGAAGGCTGGCGCCAACAGCGCCGTTCCAATATTTCCTGGTGGAACAAGCACTGGCCAGTGACCTGGACAATGAAAACAAACAACTGAGCCTGTTTGCGGCATTCTCAGTACTGGCGATCATAATCGGCAGCATGGGCTTATATGGGCTGGCAGCACTGGTCACCGAACAGCGAACCAGGGAAATTGGACTCAGAAAAGTGATGGGCGCAAGCGTGTTCCAGGTCATGAATCTTCTGTTGTGGCAGTTTTCCAAACCGGTGCTGGCCAGCAACCTGATTGCATGGCCGGTATCGTTTTACCTGATGCATAACTGGTTGAACAACTTTCCCGATCGCATCGGCTCCTCCTGGTTGATCGCTGTTTGCCTGGCGACCGGGTTGATCTCTGTATTCATATCCTGGGTCACCGTATCGGGGCACGCGTTGCGCGTGGCCAGCGCCAACCCGGTCAACGCACTCAGATGCCAATAACAAGCTTGACCAACCGGGGAAGACGAACATGTTCAAGAATTACTTTGTGATGGCCATACGTAACCTGCTGGACCAGAAGCTGTATGCCATGATCAATATTGGCGGTCTGGCCATCGGCCTGGCCGTATGTATCCTGATCCTGCTGTTCGTACGCGATGAACTGAGCTATGACGACTGGATTCCGGACAGGGAGCGTATATTCAAACTCGAGTTGACGATCCCAATACCCGGCCGCGATACGCTCAAGATGGGG
>JAPHTE010000102.1 GCA_026196445.1 Lysobacterales bacterium | reverse complement strand
GCTGATCGCACCAGGCAGTAGTTTCAATGTTCCTTACCGGAACCACTTCCGCCTGACCTTGCTACCTCTGAGCCAGCAATTACAGGACGTTTTCCAGCGTATTGAAGAGGTGCTGGAAACCATGCAGTCCGCCTCGTAAACGCACCCCTTCAGGTATTTTTCCAATCTCCGCTCAACAACGGTATGGGTTAAAATACCAGGTCACGCAACGACAGAACCCTGGAGATAGTCGCAAATGAGAATTTTTAGCCACCCAGCAGCATGGCTGATAAGTATTGGCCTGGTAGCAGGCGCCATGGCGCCCCCGTTACATGCCCAGGCCACCACACCGATAGATTCAATCGTCGCGGTTGTCGATGACGACATCATCCTGCGCAGCGAACTGGATCTCGCTATCAATGGTATTGTCGACAGGATCCGTCAGCAGGGTGGTGAATTGCCGCCAACACATTTGCTGGAAAAGCAGGTGCTGGAACGCCTGATCATTCGAAAACTGCAATTGCAACGGGCCTACCAGACAGGGATTCGTATCAGCGACGCGGAAATTGATCAGGCCATGCTGAGGCTGGCGCAGCAAAACCAGATGTCGTTGATGCAATTACGCCAGGTCATCGAAGGTGATGGTGAAGATTTTGGCGAATTTCGCAAAAACATCGGTGAAGAAATGATGACCGAACGCCTGCGCCAACGCGTCATCAACAGCATGGACCCGATTACCGAGACCGAGATTGATATCTTGCTGGCATCGGATCGTTTCCAGACAGGTGAATACAATATTTCGCATATTCTGATCGCCCTTCCGGAAGGCGCCACGCCGCAACAGATCGCGGCGCAGGAGGCCGCCGCTAACGACGTCTACCAGCAACTGCAGGATGGCCTGGATTTTGCCTCGGCCGCGATCAGCTATTCCAACAGCCAGGAAGCCCTGGAAGGCGGTCTGGTCGGCTGGCGTGACCTGAACTCGGTACCCGTCATTTTCTCCGAGGCCATCAAGAACCTGCGTGCAGGCCAGATAACGCCACCGATCCGCAGTCCTGCGGGCTTCCACATCGTCAAGGTCAACGACTACCGTGACCACAGCAAGGTCGTGTTGACGGAGTACCACGCCCGCCACATCATGGTCAAGATCTCCGACCTGGTCGGACCCCGCCAGGCCATGGAACAGATACGCAGCATCCACACCCGCCTGCAGGAAGGCGAGGATTTTGAAAGCTTGGCCAGGGAATACTCGGACGACGTAACCAGCGCCAACCTCGGTGGTGATCTCGGTTGGTTCATGCCACAGACTTACGGCGAGCGATTTACCCAGACCCTCGAGGCCCTGCAGGATGGTGAAACGAGCGAACCGTTTCAGACAGAGAGTGGCTGGCACATCATCGAACGTCTCGGTACACGGGAGAAAGATTATTCCGAGGAAGCGATCCGTAACGCGGCCGCCAAAAACCTGCAGCAACAGAAGTCTGATATCGAAATCGAAAAATTCCTGCAGGAGATGCGCGACGAAGCCTACGTCGAAATGAGGCTGGACTCCTGATCAGGGATATCCCCGTACTCGCGCTGACCCCGGGTGAACCTGCGGGTATCGGCCCGGAATGCGTCGTGCGCCTGGTTTTTGAGCATCCGGAGTTGCGTCTGTTGGCTATCGCAGACCCCGGCCTGCTGATGGCCACGGCGGAACAATTGGGCCTTGATATCGTGATCGCGCCATGGCAGCCCGGAACACCTGTAAATGCCGGTCAGCTCAGCTGTCATGCCCTGCCAATGGCCCAAACCGTCAAACCCGGCCACCCCAACCCGGCCAATGCCGCCTACGTTGTTGACACGATCAAATCCGCCGTGGAGTTGGTGCGCGCCGGCCATGCCGCCGCCCTGGTCACCGGGCCGGTCCACAAGGGCGTGATCAATGACGGCGGGATCGCATTCAGCGGCCACACCGAACTCCTGGCAGAACTGGCCGGGTTGAAGAAGGTCGTCATGATGCTGGCCGTGGAAACACTGCGTGTCGCGTTGGTAACGACGCACCTGCCGTTGCGGGATGTGCCAGACGCCATCAGCTTTGAAAATGTCCGTGAGACCATCCGAATCACGCACTTTGAATTGCGTTCCCGCTTTGGTATCGCCCAACCCGCGATACAGGTCCTGGGACTGAATCCACACGCAGGCGAAGGCGGTCACCTGGGCAGTGAAGACGCCGTGGTCATTCAGCGGGCTATTGATGACTGCAGGGCAGACGGAATCCAGTGTACCGGACCGGTACCGGCCGACACCGCTTTTACCCCGTCACACCTGGCCAACTGCGACGCCGTGGTTGCGATGTACCACGACCAGGGGTTGCCGGTGCTCAAGCACGCCGGCTTTGGCAGGTCGGTCAATATCACGCTGGGTCTTCCGTTCATCCGTACCTCGGTCGACCACGGAACCGCGCTGGATATTGCTGGCCAAAACCAGGCCGATCCATCCAGCCTGTACCACGCCGTGGTCGCAGCTCAAGGTATGTGCCGGTGATGAAGCCTCGGTTTCCCGCGTTTTTTAACCGATGAAACACCGGCCGCGTAAACGATTTGGTCAAAATTTTCTGCGTGATGACAGGGTCATTGAACGTATCGTCGCCTGTATCGCACCACAGGCATCGGACCTGCTGGTAGAGATCGGGCCGGGTCAGGCAGCCCTGACACATCCTCTGCTGG
>JAPHTE010000008.1 GCA_026196445.1 Lysobacterales bacterium | reverse complement strand
AGCAGACGGGACCGGTAAATGTGTTCAATGCGCGGGTTTTCACTGGCCCTGGAGAAATAGAGCGTGCCGTTGTCGGTGATGGATGGAAAGGTCTCGGAGGCGTCCGTATTGATATGTTCACCCAGCTTTCTGGCTTTACCCCACTGTCCGCCTGACCTGTCCATGACCCAGATGTCGTTGTTATTCTGATCCCTTTCGGTGGCAACGAAAAAAAACTTCGCCCCATCGGGTGAAATGGCCGGTTCGAGATACTTGAAGCGTTTGTCCTTTGCAAAAGGAGCGACCCGTGGTTCGCTCCAGCCGTGCGTACCCCGGTAAGAGACCAGGATCGTTGATAAATCGAAATTCCTCGAATTTGCACTGAAGTAAACTTCTGATCCATCCGGCAGCATGGCCAGGTCCCGGTTGGCCAGTTCATCGGAGACAATGCCCGGAGCGAACAGAACCGGGTCAGATCCTGGTGGCTGCTGGCCCAGGTAGGGCCCGTCGGGTATATCTCCAGCGCCGGTTGCGCTTGTCACATAGAGCGCGAACAGCAACAGACCGGTTTTTGGCAAGCTGTGTTTGGTAAACATTTGTAATCCTCTCGATTTGATGACTATTCTGGAAACAATCCCGACAATTCCGGCTACCGGCTCGTGAACCCGGTTTGGACCACAGCCTGATCCGGGATCAGCCTGACGCCACTTTCAGCTCCAGCTTGACCCACTCGCCGTCCCCGGAATCCGCCGCAACGGGCTCACCGATGGTGACGCGCTCGGGCCCGATACTGCCTTCGGCCAGGAATGCGTTATGGATGGCTTCGGCGCGTTGATTGGCCAGCGTGGTGAGTTCCCCGTCGCTGACGACCTCGGCTTCCTGCAGCCGGTTCCACAGGTCGGTCGCATAGGCGAGCTGGTCGAACACCGGCTTGCCGTCCGGGTCGTCGGCTGGCGGCGCGGTGTGCGCGGATTTGAGACTTTCCAGCGGCGTGTCCGGGAAGCGCTCGGTAAATAGCGATTCCACCGCTGCTTGCATTCCGTCGTCCAGCATCATGTTATTTTCCTGCCACTCGCCCAGGTTGCTCCCGAGGCGCTGGCTGAGCGTATCCCGCAGACGCGCCAGTTTCAGTGCCGGTACGTCGGTTCCGCGATTCCACACACCATTGATCTCGATGCCGAGTTCCGGCCGTTTTTGCAAGGCTTCGACCAGTTGGGCGACCTTTTCCATTTCTGGAGGTGTCAGGTCTGACCTGCCGGCCAGGAATTCAAACTGGCCAAAGTCTTCTGATTCCACACCGATCAGGTTGCCCAGCAGTTTGAAAGGCGCAGATACCAGCTTGGTGATCAGGCCGGTGAAAGCCTTCCAGATCACGCCGCCAATTTTGAATTCCGGGTCATTGACGTCGCCCTCGACCGGCAGGTCGATCCGGATTACACCGTCTGCGTCCTTCAGCAGGCTGACCGCCAGGCCCAGTGGCAGACTGGCCGCATCCGGGTGATCAACCTTTTCTCCCAGCACCAGGTCACTGAGCACGATATCGTTGTCGCCGTGCAACTGGCCTTCGTCAATGCGGTAAACAAGGCCGAGGTCGAGTGCGCCCTGTGCAATTTTCCGGCCGGCAAAAGCGACGGTGTAGGGTGACAGCGAGGACATCAGCAGGTTGCGAAATTCGAGCGTCACGTCGGTGTGCTGGACGGGGTCGAGCATGTTCATGCTGCCACCAATCCGCGCCAGCCCGTATTCATCCACCTGGCCCTCGAGCTGGATATTGGCTGGTTCCGTGCTTTCGGTGGCGATGGTCGAGATGCTGCCGTCGAGACCGGTAATGTGGGTGGCAAAGGGCAACGGCAATGAGAAATCGGCGAAATCCATCAAACCCTGGTTTACGCTGATGCCACCGATGACGATTTCCATCGCCTCGGCATCGGCTGGCGGCGGCATATCTCCGGTAGCGGGTTTGACGATGTTGGCCACGTTGGTGCTCATGTCTTCAAAGACCACCATTCGGCCGTACGGCTTTTCAAGATCCAGCTGTGAAATGTGCAGGGTCTTGCCATCCAGGTCAAAGCGATCGATGTCCAGGGTGGCCCATCCGAGTAATTTCTCCTGGCCCAGTGTTTCGCCAACCTCGAGACCGGGCACCTGCAACGACCCGCCAAGTGATAGCTTCTCGCCGGCGGGTAATGCCAGCTCCAGCCTGCTGTTCAATACGCCACCGCCAATCAATATATGCGCGAACTGCTGCGCATAGGGTTGCGCGAGAGACAGTGGGATGTCACCGGTGCTGATAGCGGCGGACAGGGATAAGCCGGGCAACACGCCAAGCTCCCCGTCCAGTGAATATGTGCCGCCGCCGCCCAGGCTACCGGACAGTTCGAATGGCATCAATACGCCGGGTTCGTTATTGATGCCGTTGATACGGCTGCTCAGCCGGGTCAGCTCCACGGCCGCGTTGGGCTGGATGCTGCGGTCGCTTAGCGAAATCCGTCCGCTATCCAACGTGAATTCACCGATTCCCAGGCGCCATGGCAGGCTGGCCGTGTCTCGCCCCGGCTCTTCAGTGATTTCCGCCGGCTTCCCGGGTTTCGGCACCAGTTCCATAACACTGGGGGAGCCGTCTTCGTTCAGCCAGGCCGTGAATTCCGGATTCCTGATGTTGAGTTTACCGAAATGCAGCGATTTTTCGGGGTAGCGGAGTTTCCCGTCCCGAAGCGAAACCTGCTTGGCCACTACAAAGTTTGTCGCAGGCGCAAGGCCATTGACCAGCAGGTCGTCCAGCGTGATGTCCAGTTCGTCGATATCCAGGCTGAGCTCGTCCGCGCCCTGCGTTACGTGATATTTAAAGCCTGCCGACAGGCTTGCGCGGATTGCTTCCAGCGGCAGCAGGTTTTCCAGGTAGGCAAGCACCGGATCGATCTGCAGGCCCTGCAGCGACAATTCACCGCTGGATTCGAGCGGCGCCAGCGACAGGCTGCCGTTCCACTCCAGTTTCGCATTGCCGGGTAGACGGATCACAACCTGCTGGCGGCCATGCAGGTCCGGTATGGTGTTGAGTTCCTGGATGTTGATATTGATGGGAGACAACTTCAATTCGACGGGAGTCGCCGGCAGGTTGTCCACGGCGTCCATGCGCCCGTTTTGTAACACCAGGTTTCGAATCAGCAGGCGCGGGACCTTGCCGGGTTCTTCGGCCTGCTGGGCCAAGTCCGTTTCGGGTGGATGCAGGCTGGCAAAATCCTGTAGAAAACGGGTCACACGTAATTCGCCGTTGGCGAGACGTTCGAAGTGGATGTAGGGGTTGTACAATTCGACCTGGCTGAATGTCCAGGCCCACTTGAGAATGCTCAAGAATTGGAAGTTGACATAAAACCCGTCAAATGCGGCCAGTCTCACCCCATCCCTGTCATCGAGCCGGAAGTCCTGTATCCGCAGGCTCAGTGCATACGGGTTGACCTTGATTTTACCGATGCTGGCGGCCCGTCCAAGATCCTCCTGGAGCAAGGCCGTTACGCTATTCCTGATTAGCGTCGGGGCAGCAAAAAAACCCAGCAAGGTGTAAAGCAGGATTAACAGGATGATCCAGAACCGCTTGCGGCGCGGGCTGAGCCAGTGATTTTTGATCGTTTTTCGACTGGAATGACCGGTATCAGGGGCAGCTTTTTCGATAGTAGTCATGTTCATGCACGTTCGATGAAACAGGCGTTTAGATTAGCACATGTGGCAACGCGCTCCTCGTTGTGTCAAGCGTGTGCCTGAACCCAGGCGTCAAGGCTTGGCAACGGGGCCTTGAACCTCCACCTTGGTGCCCGCGGGATCCTTGAAAAAGACCTGCCGCAGGCCTGTACCCGGCACCAGTGATTCGTGATACTCGAGCCCGGTTTCCTGTAATCGTTGAATGACCGGGACCAGGTCCCTGACCCGAATTGCAAAGTGGTCAAACGCTCCGCCAGGTTCGATATCCGGGTCCCGGGGGCTTTCGGACAGGTGGATAATGGCCGTGTCCCCGCTGTACAGCCAGTAACCCCGGTCGCGAAACGCCGGTCTTGGGCCGGTGTCCAGTCCCAGTACCTGGTGATAGAATTCCCGGAGTTTCTCAATCAGTCCGGCCGTGGCCTTGATGTTTACGTGGTCAATATGCATATCAGTAATCGATAACGGTCGTAATGTTGCTGTTGACCTTTAGTGTAACGTATTGGAACTGGCAGAAATTGAAATCCTGCAATCCTGGAGTATCGCAATGAAATACCTGCACACCATGGTCCGTGTGACCGATCTCGAAGCATCGCTGAAGTTCTATCGCGACCACCTGGGCCTGGTGGAAACCCGGCGCAAGGAGGTTCCGGCCGGGCGCTTCACGCTGGTTTTCCTGGCCGCACCGGGTGACGAGTCAGCTGAGATTGAGCTGACCTGGAACTGGGATCCGGAAGTGTACACTGGCGGGCGGAACTTCGGTCATCTCGCTTACCAGGTCGACGATATCTATGCAGCGTGTCAGAAATTGATGGACGCGGGGGTCACGATCAACCGGCCGCCACGTGACGGGCACATGGCCTT
>JAPHTE010000117.1 GCA_026196445.1 Lysobacterales bacterium | reverse complement strand
CACCTTACATGTACAAAGAAATTGACCTCATGAATGTCAGGTTGCATTGGTTTCGATTGTTCTTTCTGCCAGAAATTTGAAAAAAGGTAAATATTGTTATGAACTTATCTGAAAGTACTGACGTTGTAGACGAGGTCCAGAGCGATTGGCAAAAGCAGCGGCCAGACCTTGATCCGGAGCCAATGGGTGTTGTTCTACGTATCCAGGCACTTGCCAAAATTCTCGGTGAGCAAACTGCAAAGAAGCTGCAAAGATTTGATTTGCAGTGGTGGCAGTACGATGTTCTTTCTACCCTGAGACGTCGAGGCGCTCCGTTCATTATGCCGGCCACTGATTTGGCATCTTCAACCATGCTCACATCGGGTGCTATGACGAATCGCATCGACCGATTGGAAGAAGAACGCCTGGTGCGCAGGATCAAAGATGAAAATGACGGCAGGAGGGTGTTGGTGCAATTGACTTCAACGGGACTCGAGTTGATAGATTCTGCGACCGAAGCCAGGTTTGAATCAGCCACGGAAGCTTTGGAGAATCTGAGTAGAGGTCAAAGAGAGTCTCTCAGTCGCCTGCTGCGGCTGGTGTTAACAACACAGGACGACTAACTGGAATCAATAGTCAACGGTTACCCGACACCGGATTTTTCCTGCTGACCTGCAGGCAAGCCCCAGCATGGCGCTGTGCGGATTCATTCGATTTTCTTGTGGTATCCAAACCGGTCTATTTGTTGCTGAGGTATATATTTCATGATTTTTGCCACCGGTTGCAACTCCGGTCTATAATCATCGAATCGACGCCCCAAACGGAGATCTGAAATGCCCCAAGTTACCCTGAGGATAAATGGAGCGGATCACACGCTCGATGTCCCAGCTGATATGCCACTGCTGTGGGCCTTACGCGACAAACTCAACATGACTGGTACCAAGTACAGTTGCGGTATTGGTCAGTGTGGAAGCTGCACGGTGCTGGTGGACGGTGAGCCGGTCAAATCCTGCCGCCGGTTGGCGGTCAACATGGCCGGCAAGGAAATCACCACCATCGAGGGCCTGGATCCTTCGGGCGGGCACCCGGTACAGAAGGCCTGGAACGAACTGGATGTGCCGCAGTGCGGTTATTGCCAGGGAGGCCAGGTGTTGGCCGCCACGGCATTGCTGAAGAACAATCCAAATCCGGACGATGCGGCGATCGACGAAGCCATGTCTGGCAACCTTTGCCGCTGTGGCACTTACGTGCGGATACGCAAGGCGGTCAAGCTGGCTGCTGAAATTGCGGCCGGGGATGGAGGTGCGTCATGACCTCCAACAATGAAAGATTTGGCAACCTGGATCGGCGCTCGTTTCTGAAGGTCACGATGCTGGCCTCTGGTGCGCTGATGATCGGCGTAGGTTGCAAGCAACCGTCGACAGATGCCGGGGTCGCACAGGAAACCTGGGTCGCAAACCTGTATGTGCGTATCGACCCGGATGGCAAGGTCACCATCATCAGCAAGAACCCGGAAGGCGGGCAGGGCGTCAAGACCGCTTTCCCAATGGTCGTTGCAGAGTGCCTGGAAGTCGACTGGAAAGACGTGCAAGTGGAAACCGCGGACCTGGCTGTAGATGATCGTTATGGCCGCCAGGCCCTGGGTGGCAGCCGTGGTACACCGGATGGTTGGGATGACCTGCGCGTTGCGGGCACCGCCGCAAAAGAAATGCTGCTTGCAGCCGCGGCCAGCGAGTGGGTGGTGCCTGTTGGGGAGTGTTATGCGGAAAGCGGTACGGTACATCACAAACCAAGCGGTAAGTCCAGGGCCTATGCCAGCCTGTTGAACACGGCTGCGACGTTGCCGGTGCCCGATGTCGCATCGCTGAAACTGAAAAGCAGGCCTGAAGAGTTCAAGCTGTTGGGTACCTTTGTGCCCGGTGTCGATAATCATGACATCCTGACGGGACAGCAAAAGTATGGCAGTGACATCCGGCTTGAGGGCATGCTGTACGCCATGTACCAGAAATGTCCCGTATTTGGCGGCAAGGCACGCAGCGCCAACCTGGATCATGTCATGACACTGCCGGGTGTGACCCACGCCTTTATCGTGGACGGGACCGATGAGTACAACGGCCTGCAGCCCGGTGTGGTTGTTGTCGGTACTTCTTTCTGGGAAGTCGACAAGGCACGGAGACAGCTGGAGGTGGACTGGGAAACCACGCACACCGCATCGACCGCTTCCTTTGACGCGCAGGCTGAAAAACTGGCTGGAGAAATGGGCGAGACCCTGCGTCACGATGGTGACGTGGAAGCTGCCTTCGAGGGTGCTGCAAAGGTCGTCGAGGCCAGTTACTACTATCCTTTCGTGGCCCACGCCAACATGGAGCCGATGAATTGCACGGCACAGTTGCACGATTCCGGCAAGCTGGAGTTGTGGGCGCCGACCCAGAACGGCAAGGCTGCACGGGAGAAGATATCGGCCAACATGGGAATCCCGGAAAACCAGATCCACGTCCACCAGATCCGCATGGGTACCGCTTTTGGCCGCCGTTCACGTACCGACTTTGCCAGCGAGGCAGCGTGGATTGCACGTGAGGTTGGTGGCAGGCCGGTGCAGTTGGTGTGGGCGCGTGAAGAAGATATGCGTCACGACTTTTACCGGCCGGCCGGCTGGCACCATTTCAAGGCAGGCCTGGATGGCGCTGGCAGGATGATCGCTTTTGATCACCACTTTATCACCATGGGCAAGAATGGTAAGACGATTTCCGGGTCGAATTTGTCGCAGAATCACTACCCGAAAGGGCTGGTGCCCAACTTCCGCTTCCGGCAATCGATTATCGAATGCGACGTGCCAACAGGGCCGTGGCGTGACCCGGGAAGTTCAGCTTACTGTTTTGCTTACCAGGGCTTCTTTGACGAAGTTGCCCTCGCCGCTGGCCGTGATCCACTGGAATTTCGGCTCGACCTGCTTTCGAAGTCCTACGGCGAGACGCAGATGGACCTGGAGCGAAGTATCGGCACCTTGCGCGTCGCGGCCGAGAAGGCTGGCTGGGGCCGACAGCCGGGGCCGAACCGGGGGCTTGGTATCGCCTTTCATTACAGTCACCGCGGATACGCCGCGCATGTCGTCGAGGTCGAGGCCGACGGCTCCGACATCAGGGTCGTTAAAGTATATTCGGCCATCGACGTGGGCCCGATCCTGAGTCTCAGTGGCGCCAAGCACCAGGTGGAAGGTTGCGTCATCGATGCGCTCAGCACGACACAGCTCGAAGTGACCTTCGAGGAGGGCGCAACCCGGCAGAGTAACTTGCACAACTACCGCCTGCTGAAGCTGGACAGGGCGCCGGACGTCGAATGTCACTTTATCCAGAGTGAGAATTCGCCCACCGGTCTCGGTGAACCACCGTTCCCGCCAGTCGGACCGGCCATCGCCAATGCGATATTTGCAGCGACCGGTGTGCGGATACGCGAGATGCCCTTCAAACGGTCCGGTATTACCGTTTGAGCACATCAATGT
>JAPHTE010000361.1 GCA_026196445.1 Lysobacterales bacterium | reverse complement strand
TTGCCAGCATGCTGGCAAGCCGTGATCAATGGCTGGGCCACCTGCTGAAATCGCGTTCAGGCGAGGGTCTTGACCGGCAGGCACTGGAATCGTCGTTGCGTTTCCTGATCGAGGTGCAACTCAAGAAGACGCGATCCCTGGTACCCGAAAAATTGCTGCGCGAGCTGCCCCGCCTATTTGACTTTGCGTTGGAGAATGAGCCGGTCGACAAAATCCCGTTGCAGGAATTGCTTCAAACCTGCATCAACAATGGCTCTCTTGATTTGCCCGTGCACGCGGACGCGTTGGGATGCTGGCAGACGATGATCGCCCGATTGCTCACCGCCGACGGTAAAAAGTGGCGCAAAGCGCCGGACAGGACTGCCGGCTTTCCCGCACCGTCGAGCGCCCAGGGCGAGGACAGGGTCCGGTTCGGGGCCTTTAAGGACGAGTTCAGGGCGCTGCTCGATGAATATCGTGAAAACGATGAGCTCAGGGAAGCCTTCAATATCGTGCGCATGCTGCCAGAACCTGGTTACGACCCTGATGCGTGGAACTCACTCGAATCACTGATGCGTATCCTGTTGCAAGCGGCAGCCGAGTGGAAGGTGCTGATGGCAGAAACCGGGCAGGTTGATTACGGCGAGATGTCCACGCGCGCCATAGAGTCACTGGGTAATGATGAGATGCCCACCGACCTGGCCTTGCGCATGGACTACCGCATACAACACCTGCTGGTGGATGAGTTCCAGGACACGTCAAGCAGCCAGATCCGTTTATTGGAAAAACTCACCGCCGGCTGGTGCGATGGCGATGGACACACCCTGTTTTTGGTCGGCGACCCGATGCAGTCCATCTACCGGTTCCGCAAAGCGGAAGTCAGCCTGTTCATCAAGGCCTGGCAAGGCGAGCTGCTGCACCATATCCGTTTGATGCCGCTGCAACTGACGGTCAACTTCCGCTCGACAAAACCGGTCGTGGACTGGGTCAACCAGACATTCCCACTGGTCATGCCGCTACAAGATGACCCGGTGACGGGCGCGGTATGTTATCGCCAGGCCCATTCCAGGCCCGGGGTCGTGGACGAAGGCGCCGTTACCATACAAACACTAGCAGAGCTCGATGAAGCCGAAGAAGCCCGGCAAGTAATCGAATGCATCGGCCAGTGCACCGAGGATGAAACCATCGCCATCCTGGTACGGGCACGTCACCACGCGGGCAGGATCCTGGCGGAACTCGACAAGTTGAAAACCAGCCAGCCCCGGTATCGATACCAGGCCATAAAATTCACCCGTCTGGTGGATACGAACCTGGTCAGCGACCTGGTTTCCCTGACCCTCGCCTTGGTACAACCCGCAGACCGCCTCGCGTGGTTGGCTGTACTTCGTTCACCCTACATCGGTCTTGAACTGGCCGATCTTGATGCATTGGTGGCTGGTGATTCCGAATGCACTATCCCGGACACGTTGGGTACCAACAGGAAGCTTTCTGATGATGGAGAGCGAAGGCTCCAGCGTATTGGGCCCTTGTTGCTGCAAGCCGTCAACCGGCACGGCCGCCAGTCCTTACGGTCGCTTGTTGAATCGACCTGGATCGCGCTGGGCGGTCCTGCCTGCCTGTCCAATGCCAGTGAGATGGATGACGCTGCAACCTACTTCGATCTGCTGGAATCGATGCAGGACGAAGGTTTGCCCATCGATCGTGAAGCGCTCGAACTGAGCCTGGAACACCTGTATGCCCAGCCTGACGCAGATGCGGACGGGAAGCTCCAGGTGTTAACCATATACGAGGCCAAGGGACTGCAATTCGACACGGTCATCCTGCCGGGGCTCAACCGTCGGCCCGCCGGTAATACCAACCAGTTGTTGCACTGGTTCGAACTCGCAGGTGAAGACAGGATCGTGATGTCTCCAATGCGCAATACCGAAGAAAAACAGAACAGGTCAGGTGATCTGATCAGGTTTATTACCGCGGTTGAAAAACAACGCCAGACCCTGGAAGACGGACGCCTGTTATACGTCGCTGCCACCCGTGCAAGACGTAAACTGCACCTGTTCGCGGCAATCAAACCCGATGCATATGACAACATCAAGCCCGACGCTTCAAGCATGATGGCTAATCTCTGGCCAGCGATACGGGACCAACAGGCGCCGCTGATATTAAATGCGGCAGATATGCAGGACGATGACGGGGATGCAAAATCAACCACCACCGTCCTGCCCCAAGTTTACACGAGACTCCCGGCCGGTTGGTGTTTGCCGGATCCGCCTGCTGCTGTCCAGCTGCGCGAATCCACCGTTGCAGAGTTACAGGACTACATAGAGTTTAGCTGGGCGGGTGAGGACGCACGCTTGACCGGGAACCTGGTGCACCGGTTATTACAGTTAATCGGTGAACAGGGCCTGGATGACTGGATATCAAGCAACGGCATGGAAACGGCTCTCCCGTGGTGCCGGCATCAACTGTGTAAGAAGGGTGTCCGGGGTCAAAAGGCCCGCCGCATCATCGACATGGTCGGGCAGGCGATCAAGACCTGCGTGGCATCTGACAAAGGCCGTTGGATTCTCGCCGCGCACCGGGATGCCCGCTGCGAGCACGAACTGACCGCGGTGATTTCTGGCCGGGCCAGGAACATGGTTCTCGACCGGACCTTTGTTGATAACGGTGTCCGCTGGATTATCGATTACAAGACTTCCCGGCACGCCGGCGGCGACCTCGAGGGCTTCCTGGCCAACGAAGCCGACCGTTATCGTCAACAACTGCAGGGTTACCGGGACGCACTGGCCCTGACCGAGACGCGCCCGATTAAAACGGCGCTCTATTTCCCGCTGCTCGACCGCTTCAAAGAGCTCAGTTGATTATCATTTGGGCAAGCACCGGTGATGGCGACCGGTACGGTTTATTGATATTCCGTGTATTTTTTTGAACTGCCGCGCACCTTGTCGGCCGGGTACTTGGCTTCGTTGGATTTGATCTTGCGGTGCGTGACGGCCAGCAAGTCGATGTCGAGCTGGTCCGCGATCCGCACGAGGTAAACCAGTATATCCGCGAGCTCCTGCTCCACGGCTTCGAGCTTGTCACCTGACAGTGCACGGCTTTCGCTCTGTTTCAACCACTGGAACTGTTCGACCAATTCGGCCGCCTCGACGATCAGCGCCATGGCGAGGTTCTTGGGTGAGTGGAACTGGTCCCAGTCGCGCTGTCTGGCAAACTCGCTGATCCGTAACCTCAGTTCCTCCAATTCGTTCACTGCCATTCCTCGTGATGGTAAGTGGCGTACTTTAAGTCTCAGGCGTAAGCCTGTACAGGGGCCGGCAAGCAATTTTCCAGTCGCCGCCTATACTTTGTGCTGACGGCCTTGAGAAAAACGCAATATCTCAGGGTTACAAAACAACGAGGAGAAACTATGAAAAATATCGATCGCTGGTTCATCCTGACTGGTCTTGTATTCCTTTTAACAGGTATGGCACTGGGCTTACACATGTCCAAGGCTCAGGATTTCACCCTGCATGGTTTGCACGCGCACCTGAACCTGCTTGGGTTCGTGGTCATGACGCTGTTCGGCCTGTGTTACCGCACCTGGCCAAAGATGCAGGAGGGTATATTAGCCACGGTGCACTACCTGCTACATACCGTGACCGTGGCAACCGCGCTGACTTTGCTCTTTTTCATGCTGTCCAACATGGACCTGGCGCCAAAACTCGGACCGATTCTGGATACTGTCCTTTTGGGCACGGTCGCGGGCGTGGTGTTGTTCTTCTACCTGTTTTTTACCCGCGCTCGGGAATAGCCAGATTCAGGTGGTCGCGCTGTTGAGTCGGGTGCACAAGCAAGCTTATTTTCGTGTTATCCATACCCGGTATTGCCCAACCAATAGATTCTGTATCTAGCGGTGCGATTTACTGCCCGTTATCCACCGGTATCATGATGTGTGCATAATCGGTATCTTTCCACATCACGTACGGGCCACCGGTTGACGGGTCGGTGGTGATACCTTCCAGCATTTCCTTCGGTACGATGATCATCAGGTGAGGGCCCGTTTCAACATAGTCGTCGGCACTCTGAGGGTGTTCGTGGTACGGCGTGGAGTTACTGACGCCGGAGCCTTCGGGCTCGCCCAGTAACATATAGGAAATACCGATACCGTCAGCCTTGAATGGCGCCTGAGCGCCGACCGCCGCCATCATTTCACCCCACAATGCATCGACGCAGATCGCGGCCCGGTCCCCAGGCATGGTATCCGGCATACAGGTCCAGCCGTTATCACCTTCGACCACCACTTCTCCATCGATCACGATCGTGGCGCCAGCCCCGATGGTTGCAGGTGCGGCCGCCCGCGCGTGGGCGATCAATTTATCTTTTTCACCACCGGCCAGTGCCGGGCTTGTACCGGCGGCCAAAACCGCCAGGCTCATAATGGACGTTGCAAAAATACTCTTGATCATTTGTTTATCTCCTCGTTGTTCTCTTCGCTGGCGTAATTTATCCCGGCAGGCTTACAGCCCGTGTGTCCTGCCAGCGAAGCTTGTTGTTAAGTATAGGAGACGATTCGAAAATTGCTTATACATCACGCAGCAATGGTGCAACCGTGTGCACCGGCCGCCATAATGGTCAACCATGAAGACCCCGGACCTGATCATCATCGGTGCAGGCGCAGCCGGCCTGTTGTGTGCCGTCACCGCGGCGGCCCGTGGCCGGCGAGTATTGGTGCTGGAGCGTTCCAACAAGGCGGGCAAAAAAATCCTGATGTCAGGCGGCGGTCGCTGCAACTTCACTAACCTGCATATCACACCGGAGCGCTATCTTTCAACCAACCCGCATTTCTGCAAGTCAGCCCTGAGCCGCTATACGCAATGGGATTTCATCGAGCTGGTTGAACAACACGGTATTGAATACTTCGAAAAGAGCACGGTCAACGGACTCAGTGGACAATTGTTCTGTCGCCAGTCTTCAAAACAGATCCTTGCCATGTTACTGGATGAATGCCGGTCGAGCGGCGTTGAAATCAAGCTGAATTGTGAAATCGAAAGCGTCATGCATCGGGCGGGCAATTGGCAACTGGATCCCCGTAGCGAATCCACGACAAGCCAGCCAAAACCTCGGGGTGATGATTTTTACCTGGCAACCAGCCTCGGTTGTTTTACGACCGGGGTGCTGGTCGTTGCGGCCGGCGGCCTGTCCGTACCCAGTCTTGGCGGGTCGGGGATCGGTTACCAGCTGGCCACTTGTTTCGGGCTTGGCTTGCAACCCACCTTCCCGGGCCTGGTGCCGTTGACCTTCAGCGGCGTGATGCACGGAGTCTGTAAAGATTTGTCAGGGGTTTCAACCGAAGTCTGTTTACGCAACGGGAAAAGGACCTTCCGTGAAGATATGCTGTTTACCCACCGGGGACTGAGCGGACCGGCGGTATTGCAACTCTCCAGCTACTGGAAAGCCGGTGACGTTCTCTCTGTCGACCTTTTACCGGAACACGCTGCAGCAAAATTGTTTCTGGCCTGGAAGCAACAGCATCCCGGGAGCTTGTTACGCAAGCAACTGGATCGTGAGCTGCCACGCAAACTGGTACGGGTGCTGGAACAATCATGGTGGCCGGAGCTGGCCGATACGCCACTCGCCGAGTGGCCAGACAAACGCTTGCGGAGCGTTGCCGGGCAGTTGCAAAGCTGGTCGCTAAAGCCCGCCGGTACCGAAGGTTATCGCACCGCCGAGGTAACACTGGGTGGTGTCGATACCCGCGAGTTATCTTCAAAAACCATGGAATCCGGCATACCCGGCTTGTTTTTTATCGGTGAAGTCGTCGATGTGAGTGGCCACCTGGGTGGTTTCAATTTCCAGTGGGCCTGGTCTTCGGGTTTTGTGGCGGGACAGGCGGTTTGAAGGCTTAAGGCCGCGTTCCAGCAGTTATTTTCCTTGCATTCTGAGTAATTTGCAGCCGAGCAAAATTGCTTGACAATATTCAAAAGTAAATTTCTAATCAGCACATCAGTATGGTGCCTTTGGCTGGAGATATGCTGATGGGCGATGAAGACCAAGTGCCGTTCGAAGACGACGAGCTGGATTCGCTGGACGATTTCGACGACGACGAGCTGGATGACCCGGTTGATGATTCTCTTGAAGAAAGAGTGGACCCCGTGGCCCAGGCGCGTATCAATGCACGGCATGAAATCGAACGCCGTAACGAACTCAAGGCCCTGAAATCAGAACTCGATGAATGGGATGAACTGCTCGACGAGGATGACCTCTGATCTGCCTTCAGCCCAATGGCCGGTTGCGTTCTTCCTGCACCAGCTTCCGGGATGCTGGTGCAATATGCAGCATCCCTTAGAGAGGGATGTAGATCACAGTATTTGAAATCAGGATCATGATGAATACCAGGCCCGTGGTCATGGGCCCGAGATAGATCCTGCCTGTCATGCGGAAGAAATAGCGGTTGAAATACGGCAACACGAACATCATCGGCACCACGGCGAATAGCAGGTTTACATACAACCAGCCATCCGTCCAGTAAACGGTCCCGGTCAGCGCAAAACTCGTGTACTGCACGACCACGATCAGCATCAGGCCCAGTGAATTGGCGAAACCGCCGATCAGCATACTTTTCCACTCGGCCTCACCTTCGAAACGCATCGCGCCGTTGATACGCAGGGAATTCGACAACAGGAAGATAAAGAAAAATGGCACGTACATGGCCAACAGCACCAACAGCGGTGGCTGGAAAGTTCGCACACCCATGAACAAGAATCGGTAATCGACGTGCAGGAAATAATAGACCGTGAACAGGGTGATAAAAAAGAACAGGAACAGGGCCAATGCAAGCAAGAGGGTACGCCACAGTTCCATGCGTTTGATGCGTGCACCCCACATTTCCGGCAATACCCCTTTTTTCTTACCAAAAAAGCGGTAACTCAACCAGAACATCAAATACCCGATGCTGCCGTTCAACACTGCCCACAACATCACGGCGTTGTTCATTCGCTGTGGAAAAAACCACGTCTGTTGACGGGTGGAAGCAGCCACGAACAATTTTTGCGATAACTCTGCCATTGGTATGTAAGTAAAACAGGCGATCAGTGCGCCAATAATGAACAGGCCCCAAAACAATAACAGACCCTTGCCACTGGGTTTTGACGGAGCCGGCGGCACCGGGTGGACGAGTGGTTTGAAATATGGAATTTCCAGCAACAAGCGGCCCATCGGCACCAACGCGACCAGTGCGGCGATTAAAGAGACCAGGCCCAATAACTCTTTCCAGTACCAAACCTGGTCATCACTGGAAAAACCACTGTCCAGGTCGAATACGCGGTCAAAAAACTCGATCTGGTGGGCAGTCGCTTCCTTGATGTAAGGCTGGAACGGATGCAGGATCTTTTCGTTGAACACCACGCGCAGGGTTCGATCATCCTCGTTGCCGTAATAATGGCCAAGTTCGATTTCGTCGATGTGTTCATCGGGCGCGCGCCCGGAATTGACCGCGCGCAAAGCTTCCGGGGCACGTCGCATATCGCCGCTCTTCAATTCGTTTCGATAAGCGCCCTCGTCATAAAAAGCGTAACTGACCCCGACGTTGGAACGCACGTATTTCAGCACATCATCCCTTAGTGTCAACACATACCCTGACACGAAAACCGACTGCAACTTACTGGGATTGCCAGTTGCTTTCGCTTCTTTACCAAAATAACTTGCACCACGGATGGCTGCATTACCGCCAGCGGAATGGCCTGCTGCCGCGATCCTGCTGCGATCGACGTAATTCAGGTTATTTGTGTCCGCCACGTAATCCACCACGGCAAACATCCCATATCCCTCGGTAGTGGCCGCCAGCCGGCTCATCGAGGCGCTGGAAAAACCCTGCGCGTAGGGGTCGATCAGGATGATGACGATGCCACGGCGGGATAGCTCGATGGCAATATTTGCCAAGGCTTCCTTGGACCGTTGAAAACCGGGGATGACCACCACCAGCGGTGCCGGGTTGTCAGCGGTTGCAGAATCCGGTTTGTACAAATCCGCAACCACCCATTGCCCGTTGTGCGTAGGGATCTTAATGTCCTGGACGTGTACCCGACCACCGGAGTTCTGTATGAACGAGGCCAGCAGGCTGGCAAACAGCACTACCAGCATTGAAAACATCAATAGCTTCCGGCTGGATTCAGCCAGCTTCATGGCGTGATTCATAATCAGGAGCGTTTCCCGCTGTAGGTTTATTTACTATTGTTGTTTCGGCGCTCGTGCTCAACACGCAGGTGTGCCAGGTTTAGTGTTCCAGGCGAATATCCACCATTAGTTCATTGGCCATGTCTTCGAGTTCGGCTTCCAGCGCCTCGATATCCACATTCAAGGGAATGGTTAGTTTTGCCCGTGCCTTAAATACCTCGCCGCCGCCCATAGCGACGCTCTCAACCACCGTTTCCAGGTCATGTACGTTGACATCAAACCGGGCCAGGATGGCGGTTATGTCATGCACGATACCCCGGCGGTCATTGCCGACCAGGTCCAGTGCATATTCGCGTGTTTCAATAGCCGGTGCGGGCTTGTCACGACTGGCGTGTGCAATGACGTGGATGCCCTGGTCCCTGAGGGCTTGCAGCTCCTCGATGCAGGCATCGGCCTTGTCCGAAGCCACCGACGCCAGCAGGATTCCGGCGAATTGACCGGCCAGCGTGGCCATGCTGCTCTCCGTCCATGTGCCGTCATGTTTGTACAGCACCTCGGATACGGTGTTGACGATACCCGGGTGGTCTTCTGAGATGATAGTCAGAACGATGGGGGTTTTCATTGCAAAAATTCCTAGCGGCGTATCTGGCGTGCCAGATCTACGATATCACGCTCACAGTACGCGCAAATATAGCGGTGTTCTTCATCCGGGCCAAGGTGAAACTCGGAGGTCACGGGTTCGTTCTGGTTGGAAATGCAATTGGGGTTTGAGCAGGACAGGATGCCTTCGACAACCCTGGGCGCCTCGGCATTGAATTTCTTCACCACGTCACCGTTGGCGATGATGTTGATTGTCGCCAACGGTGACACCAGCGCCACGCGGCTGGCCTCTTCGGCCGACAATTCGACGTTTTCTATCTTGAGAATGTCTTTTTTTCCACCCTTTTTGGAATGGGAATTGATCAGGATGCTCATGCTGCGGTCATTCTGTAGACCCAGCACGCGGATTACGTCAAACGCCATACCCGCCATGATGTGATCGATCACGGTGCCGTGTTCGATTTTCTCGACCTTCATGTATCGCTCAGACATTCTAGTTACCTCCCATGACCATGGATAACAACGCCATTCTCACCGGGACCCCGTTGAAGGCCTGGTTGAAGTACCTGGCCTGCGGCAGGGTATCGACTTCAGGAGAGATTTCCTGGACCCGTGGCAAGGGATGCATGATGATCATGTCGTCGGGCCCGCGGGATACCAGCTTGGGATCGACCCGATAAATTCCTGCCACTTTTTTGTATTCGACCGGATCCGGGAAGCGTTCTTTCTGGATCCTGGTAACATAAAGTATATCGGTATCGCCGATCACTTCATCGAGCGTGTGGCAGGCCTTGCCAAACATCCCTTTGTCCTTGAGGTACCCCACCACTTCATTTGGCATTTCCAGTCCTTCGGGTGAAACCAGGTTGATCGTATTGCCAAACTTGGAAAGTGCATAGGCCAGCGAATGCACGGTACGGCCATAGCGCAGATCGCCGACCAGGCTGATATTCAGGTTTTCCAGGCGGCCTTTTTCCGTTCTGATCGTGAACAGGTCGAGCAGTGTCTGCGTCGGATGCTGGCCGGCGCCGTCACCGGCGTTCAGGATCGGCACGCCCGAAAATTCAGTGGCCAACTTTGCTGCGCCTTCGCGCGGGTGTCGTAAAACCACCGCATCAGCGTAACCACTGACCATACGGATGGTGTCAGCCAGTGTTTCGCCCTTGACCACGGAGGTCGCCTCGGTGCCGGCAAATCCGACGACCCCTCCACCCAGCCGGTTCATGGCGGTTTCAAACGACAACCGTGTGCGGGTGGAAGGTTCAAAAAAGATGCAGGCCAGGACCTTGCCCCTGAGCAGGTCAGAGGTGGCCTTGCCCTTGGCGATCTCCACCATGTTTTCGGCGTTATCAAGAACTGTGACGATTTGCTCTGCCGTGAAGTCGTGTACCGAGATGACGTGTTTCATATTGTTCCCCTGAAAAGCAAGTAGCCGGGCCTTCGTATTCTATATCGTTTGATGTGCACCGCAGCAAAAACTTGTTTGCATTCGTATAAAAAATTGCTACGGCGGATATACACCACAAGCGCTTTGCCCGATTCAACGTATAAATTGTTCAGGCCTCGCTTCATTAAACGTAGTGGATTCCTTCGATCTTGTTTGATATCAGCGTACCTGCCCGCCCATCGATGATGCTCAGCAGGTCGGACAGCTGTCCAATTGCGCTGCTATTACCGGTCTCGCGGACGTATTTGCACGCACCAAGCACCTTTGGACCCATCGAGCCACTGGCAAAATCGAGCTCCTGCAGCGCGTCCGGGTGGGCTGCGCGGATGGCCCGTTGCTCACTGGTCCCGTAACCGGTGTACACGTGGGAAACATCGGTCAACATGACGAACATGTCCGCGTCCAGCCCCGTGGCCAGCAGACCGCTGGCGAGGTCCTTGTCGATCACGGCTTCGACCCCGAATAACTTGTCCTGCTCATCGTAAGCGACCGGGATACCGCCGCCACCGGCACAGATCACGGTGATGCCGCTGTCGACCAGCATGCGAATGACGTTCATCTCAATGATCCACTGCGGTTCCGGGGACGGCACCACACGACGGTAGTGTTCCCCATCCGGCGCCATGACCCAGCCTTTCTCAAGTTGCAAAATTTCGGCCTGCTCACGATCGTAGATCGGTCCGACCGGTTTGCTGGGATTTTTAAAAGCGATATCGTCCGGATCCACCAGGATTTGTGTCAGGACGGTCACAATGTGATCCTCGAATGGAACAAGGTTGCCCAGTTCCTGTTCGATTATGTAACCGATCATACCGACAGTTTCCGCACCCAGAACATCGAGCGGGTAGGGATCTACGGCCGTATAGGCCGCATCCATCAACGCCAGCAAACCAACCTGCGGCCCATTGCCGTGGGCAATGACCAGTTCATGTTGCTGATGAGCGGCGGCCAGGTGCCGGGCGGCGACACGGATGTTATTGCGCTGGTTCTCGGCGTTAAGTGCCTGGCCGCGTCTCAACAACGCATTACCACCCAGGGCTACGACGACACGCATGGCCTCAGACCTGCAAGGTGGGTGTGATCACTGGCTGCCCAAAGTTGCGACCAGCAACGCTTTGATCGAATGGACGCGGTTCTCGGCCTGCTCGAACTGGATACCTGCCGGTGATTCGAATACCTCTTCGGTCACTTCCATCGCGTCAATACCAAATTTTTCATGGATTTCTCTCCCGACATCGGTTTCAAGGTTATGAAATGCCGGCAGACAATGCATGAACCGGACCCGTGGATTGCCACTGGCGGCCATCAATTCAGCGTTCACCTGGTAGGGTTTGAGTAACTTGACACGTTGCTCCCATACATCAGCTGGTTCACCCATGGAAACCCACACATCAGTATGGATGAATTGAACGCCCTTGACCGCCTCCGACGGATCTTCGGTCAGGGTTAACTTGCCCTTGTTCTGCTTTTCCAGTTTGCGTGCCATCTCAACCAGTTCGCTGTCCGGCCACAAATTTTTCGGAGCGCCGATGCGTACATCCATCCCCATCAGGCAACCGGCGATCATCAGGGAGTTACCCATGTTGTTGCGGGCATCACCTACGTAGGCATAACTAAATTCATGCCATGGCTGTGGTGTGTACTCACGCATGGTCATCAGGTCTGCGCACATCTGTGTGGGGTGATACTTATCCGTCAGGCCGTTGAATACCGGCACACCCGCGTACGCCGCCAGTTCTTCCACGATCTGCTGGGCGTCTCCACGGTATTCGATAGCGTCATACATGCGACCCAGCACACGCGCCGTATCCTTGACGGACTCCTTTTTGCCGAGATGTGAACCGGTTGGGTCGAGATAAGTCACGTGGGCGCCCTGGTCATAGGCCGCAACTTCGAAAGCACAACGTGTGCGCGTTGAAGCCTTGGCAAAAATCAAGGCGATGTTCTTGCCACGCAAACGTTGTATTTCATTGCCTGCGTATTTCGCCCGTTTCAGGTCTCGGGCCAGATCCAATATGTAGACAATATCTCTCTTCTCGAAATCGAGCAGTTTGAGAAAGCTGCGGTTTTTCAGGTTGAACGACATGCTGGTTTCTCCTTTGGGTTCGGTTGACCCAAACGCTAAATCACGGTTATCAGCAACCGGTCTTGATAGCGTTATTTTACTTTAAATAGGCCGGTTTGGCCGGATTAGTATTTGTTCAATTGTTGTGAAAAACGCACTTTTGAAACGCTGTATTCACGCGGTCAAATGATCGTGTTTTCGTTCGGATGGCCAGCGTAACTGGTCTTGTTAAATCAGCAGTGAGGAATATAGCAAATATACAATTATTTCGATAATTCTAGAATTTATGTATTTTAAATCAAACTACATGTTCAACCCCAGATTTCTGAGTCTTCACCACAGCAATTGTCCGCCAGGTACAGGACTAACTCGTCCATGGCGCCCGGCTCAGGATGGCATATCAATTCCCGCCCTTTGCGACGTTGGCTGACCAGGCCGGCGTTGACCAACTTGGCTATATGATGGGAAAGTGTAGAGGGCGGTATGGTAAGCACCTCATTGATTTCACCGACATTTACTCCATTTCTTCCGGCTTTGACCAACAATTGGCAGATAGCGAGACGGGTGGGGTTTCCCAGTGCTTCAAGCTGCTTCGATGCGTCGTGTGTATCCAC
>JAPHTE010000371.1 GCA_026196445.1 Lysobacterales bacterium | reverse complement strand
GACAAGGTCAAACAAAGCCATGTTCTCGACATTGACAAAAACAATAGGCAAGCAACCATTATTGCGGACATCTCACAAAAGCAGAATTTCCCGGCTGAACAATTTGATTGCATCATTTTTACCCAAACCCTGCAGTTTATTGCAGACCCGCAAGCAGCCATTGACAGCCTGCATCACATGTTGAAACCAGGCGGCAGACTGCTGCTGACCTGCCCCGGGATTACCAGGGTTCAGACCGTTGGCCCAGAAAAAAACTGGTATTGGTCTTTCACGCCTGTATCACTAGAACGGCTACTGATGAAAAGATTCAGGCCAGAAACCGTCGACATTCACGCTCATGGGAATGTTTTTGCTGCCACCTGTTTCCTGTGGGGGGTCGCCATGGAGGAAGTCGACCAAAAAGAGCTGAATTATGTGGACCCAAACTATCCCCTTATAGTTTCCGCTAGTGCAAAAAAATAGGGTGTCATATTGAAGACCGTGAGAGAAGCCCTGACCCAATTACGTGTATTGATGTATCACCGGATTGCACCGCCGGAGCTGGACCCGTGGAGATTGTGTGTTTCGCCCGAGCGATTTTCCCGGCAACTCGAAGTGTTGGGGAATCAATTTGAGATTATCAGCTTGTCGGACATATTTTCCCGTGATGATTTTCATAATACCGTCGCACTCACATTTGATGATGGATATTCTGATAACCTGACTATCGCCAAACCTATACTGGAGGCTTTTTCTGCTCCTGCCACCGTCTTCGTTACATCCGGATACGTCAATGGTCAACGGGAATACTGGTGGGATGAGCTTGAACAGGTTTTCCTGTCTCCAGGCACCCTGCCTGAAGTTCTTCATTTTCATGTTGGGAATTCAGAATTACACCATGAATTTCAGTCCTCACGTTCATTCTCGGAGGATCAGGCAAACCTGTACAAAAATTGGAAAGTAACCTGGGATGGAACAAAGCCACCCACAGAAAGACATGAACTCTTTTTCAATGTATGGAACCTGTTGATGAAAACGGACGACTCAGCAAGAAACCGGACCGTTGATTATCTGTTCAAGTGGTCAGGTATCAAGCGTTTGATCCGGTCCACCCATCAACCACTCGATATAAAGGGACTGGAAGAACTGACAAGCGGCGGCCTAGTTCAGATTGGTTCTCATACGGTCACACATCCTGATCTGACCAGCTTGCCCCGCGAAGAAAAAGTGGTGGAATTGAGTCAGAGCAAGGAAGAATTGGATGCTCAATTAAATATTGACATTGAAACGATCGCGTACCCCCATGGCCGGTATGACCTGGAAACGCTTTTCTTGACACGTGAGGCTGGCTACAAGGTGGCATTTGGAACAAACAACAAGCAACAACTGGACTTTGATCTCCGGTTTCAGTTGCCCCGGAGAATGGTTCTCGATCATGATATCGATCAGTTTTTGATGGCTATTCAATAGCACGGGTAACATAACATGAAAGTTCTATACATCTGTGGAACCTACGCCCCCGGAGCGTTTGCGGGAAGCGAACTCAGTGCCCACGAACTCATGGTTATGTTGAACAATGAATCCTCTGCCAGTGCCCTGGTTGTGACCGATGAAAAATATACCGGGGGGATGCCGGGCAAGATTGAGTTGGATGGCGTACCGGTTTTAGGGGTAAGTCATGACAGGCGGAAGCAGGCAATTAGAGAGATCATTGAGACTTTTGGGCCTGATGTAATCCTCACCCAATTGATGTGGTCTGATGTAGCGGTCCAGTGTGGGAAACAGTTGAATATTCCCACGGTGCTGCGAATTCCCTCTATGGCTGGCAATCTTGACATTGAAAGCCCCACAGCGCTCGTCGCGAATTCCAGGTTCGTTTGCGATTGGGCCCACAAGAAGTCAGGTCGAACCTGTCATTTCATCACTTCAGTCATTAACCTTGAAAGAGTTGTGGCACCCAAGTCACTCCGAAGGCCCCGTTACATTACTATGTTTAACCCCCTCAGGAACAAGGGTGGTCACATTTTCCGGGAAATTTCCAAAGCGATGCCAGCAACCGAGTTCGCCTTTGTACCTGGTTGGCATTCACTCAAAAATGCAGATGGTACCTGGAACAAAAAAGTTATAGATGCCGGTTTGGAGTCACAAGGTGCAACCCACTTCGGCTGGACTCCGGAGGAAGTCGATTTGTCCGGCTTAGACAACGTGAAGGAACTCGAACCAAGAGATTCAGTTGCTGACATATTTGCGGAGACAAGAATCTTACTTGTTCCTTCTCAATACAAGGAGACCCTCGCCCGAGTTTCCATCGAGGCGATGGCCAATGGGATTCCTGTGCTCGGCAGTGAAGTCGGAGGGCTGCAGGATCACGTCCGGAAAGCCGGTGTTTTAGTCAAAGACTATGCCAATCCACTCGCATGGGTTAGGGAAATTGAGCGTCTGGATGATCCGAATATATATGCACATTTCTGCGAAAAAGGCCTGAAATACATCCGTGAAGAGTTCAGTAACGAAGAAACCTTCAATAAGTTTATGTCCCTGTTTGAAGATCTCGTTAGAACACACAATGTGAGCGACTAATGCCTTCTAGCTTCCTCTCATTGTTTAAGCGATTTTCCAAGCGCCAACCGAGCATCTGTATTGTCATCCCCTATTTTGGTGCGTGGCCCGAATGGATGGGGCTATTCCTGGAATCGTGCAGAGCCAACCCTTCTGTGGACTGGTTGTTTTATACTGATTGCAAAACCCCGCAGACTGACATCCCGTCTAATGTGAGGTTTACAGACCTGCAGATTCAGGACTTCCTGGCGATGGCTGAACGGAAAGTCGGCATCAGGATCGCGTGGGATAATCCTTACAAAATATGTGACCTGCGCCCTGCATTCGGTCTAATTTTTGAAGAGCAGCTACGAAGGCACCAATTCTGGGGCTGGGGTGATATCGATGTAATTTACGGAAATATACGCCTTCACCTCACAGAAGAAATGATGAGCAAAGACTGTGTCTCATTTTCAAAAGAGCATTTGTCCGGCCACTTGTGCCTGTGGCGAAATAATCAAACTGTGAATAACTGGTTTCGTTCGTTGCCTGATTGGCAGGAGCGCATGGAAAATCTCGAGTACACCCAATTGGATGAATCCCATCCTGATGTGATTCCGGACAATTTCCGCGTTCATGCAGAATACAGCTTCAATACGCCCCTCTCACCCAAGACCCCATGGACTGATGGAACATTCAACTGCCCGAACGAATGGTATTGGACAAAGGGGTCGTTAACGAATGATATTGATGGCAACAGGGAGTTTCTTTATCTGCATTTCATGCACTGGAAAGGCGGCCCGTGGCCACGAAAATGGGGTAATGCACAATGGGAAAAATTGGACAAGTTGGTTCATTTGGCACCTGGTAGAGCCAGCTTGGGATTCCGGATTAATGAAAATGGGTTTTTCCCACTCACCGAGTAAGCTGTACTCGTCGAAACACGGCCCTTGATCAATGCAAAACAAACAACCTGCAGTATTGATTTGTATTTACACTTGTGAGTCCCACAAACCGTTTCATGCTGAATTTCACGAATCACGTATTGGTAAATATCTCGACACATTCACCAATGCCCGGCAAATCTATGTGAGTGCCAATCCAGAACTTTCAACACCAAGACTGGACATGGACCAATTGACGGTTAACACAGTTGAGTCGTATTCAAATCTGTGTCAAAAGACCTTCAAGATGATTCGCTACTGCGCAGAACGGATACCTTTCGATTATCTGGTGAAAATGGACGTGACATCCGGTATTGAGAGCATGAACCTGAACCCGGAAATTGTAAATCGAGTATCCAATCAACAGGTTATGATAAATTATCTCAAAGAGATCAAGAATTTTAATGTAGATGATATGAACAGCGATTACACAGGCTGGAGGCGAATCACCGCCAACCGTGATGGTGTCGAGCGCTGGGCGAAGCTCAAAGACGTAAAAATTAACTATGTGAAAATGCTTGGGGAAGGGGTGACATTGACCTACTACAGTGGGAAGTGTTACACCATCAGTCGGCGTTTCGCAAAATATATTGGCAAATACGGGGATGATTTAACGCGTAAACATACCCGATACCTGCCTTCTGAGGACATGTTGATTGGACGATTATACGAAGGGTTCAGTAAATCCTTGTCGTGATTAATTCCATTTATCGTTAATTACCCCCGGAAAAACGATCCGCCGTTGAGCTACTGCAAGAATCCCACCGTTCAAGAAAGCAGGCACGATACTGAAGGTTTATTGGCGCTTTGGTAGATCTGCTAACAAACTGATCTCATTTGCAATTCTTTTGGCTGCAATCGTATTAGCCTTCTTGTTGGGATGTGAATCCCCCGCGTGTAACCAAAGTTCAGTGTCCTTCTCACCAAAAAATGCACTGGTAATATCAAATGCACTTATATTCTCCTTGCCAAAAAAGGCCAGCATTCTGTCATGGATTGGAGTGAACGGAAATTGATCATTCAAGCCATAAAGCATTGGGTAAATGAAAACTATCAATTGTGAGCCGTTCTGCTCGACTGTGTGCTTGAGCTTGCGAAATGCCTCGGTACAGGCCTGATATCTCTGGCTATGATTCAAATAGGGCCGCATATAATGCATAAGAGTTTCCTGCTCCATCTCACGCTTCAATTTTGTAAGGTGGATAACTCTCAGTATTTCAGAATGGAAGCCATCTGAGGTCCTCTGCAATTGCGCTTCGAATTTTTCTTTTAGTTTTATCGCGCCACAATTTGAACACTGACCAGTACAATCATTAATTAAAAAACCTACCAGAACCAAGTCCGGATTATATTGATGCCCATATTCCTCATAATACTGTAACTGCCACTTTGTATCCGTTCCCGGTCGGCCGCCGTTCAAGACTTCTACTTTTGAGTGCCCGGAACTTCGCAATTCACGTTCCAAAAGCTTTGGCCAACTACTGGCGTTTTTCAGTGCTAACCCATAAGTGAACGAGTCACCCAAAGCGAGTATCCGATAAGTATCGTGTTCAAGAATGTATTCCTTATCTCGAAGGCCGAGTGAATTGATTTGCGTTTCGTAACTGGTTTCTGAAGCGTCTTTCAGTGTCGCAGAGTGAACCGGGTAAGGGTCAACAACACGCAATATGGCTTCGCCGAGGGCCAGGGAAATCAAAAGACCAAAAGTCATAAGCAGTGAATTTTGTAGTATTTTCTTGCCCACTTCAGAGTTCTTCTTTTACAAATCCAGGTTCCCAGCAAAGTACTCTGACAACCTCTTATCAATCACAAGCGAACCTTCATCAAGTTCCTTTTTCAGCCTCTGATCGGTTCGTAGTTGCTCCGTGAAATAACTATTCAAATTGTCGTCACGTTGAAGGTCATCGTAGAGTTTTCTCCAGGTTATCCCGACTGATTCCGCCAATTCCTGGTTTCTCTTGTATGCCGCACCACCCAGGGCAATCTTGTTTTCAATCTGTCGATAATTGCGAATGGGATAATGGAAAATTTCAATTAACCCATCTACTGCATGGGGGTCGGTAATACCACTCACCGAGTGGTTGCCTTGGCTGACTTTCACGGTAGCGCTGCCGCGATGCGCGACTTTTGGTGGCAGTGGCCGCCCGAGCGGGTTTAGGGATGTCTTCTCCCGATACAACATCCGTGACCAAAATGGCTTGTTCTGGCTCTCAACCGGCACAAAGTTATGCCGCTGTGCTTTGACAATATTCACATCATCCGGGAGGCGAGCAAATGTCTCTCCCAAGCTCCCTTGGACAGGCCACCAGAATTCATCTGCATCGTTATTGATGATCCAATTTGCGCCATACTCCGCGCATGCCAAACGGGCCATCCTGGTCACCCAGGCATGTTGATTATAGTTGTCGCTGGCCTCATGAATATAATGCAATAATCCCCGCGATTCGTACTCCATCAGAATATTTGCGGTCGCATCAATCGACCTGTTATCCGTTGCGATGAAAAAATCAACGCCCTGGGCCATGTGATACTCAATATTTTCCCGAATGATGTCCTGTTCATCCCGGACAAGTAAGGTCATGACCAGCTTCATGAATCACTCCGATAATCCAAATAGGCCTTTGTCATCACCCCGATCAAACGAAATTCACCAGTCAAAATCAACAGCAGGCACTTGGCCAGGTAGCGCAACGGAGCCATGGCCCACAATCGGCGCGGATAGTACAAATGGGTGAACTTCAATGCGCTCAGGGTGGAGTGGTACTCTGCTAACCCGGATCTTCGATTGTCCTGGGCGCCGGTTCCGATACCCCCAACATGCTTTATCAAAGCGTCCCTGCACCAACCCAGCCCAAGGCCCGGTTTCAGCCGTCGCGCTAGATCCAGTTCTTCGAAGTAAAGAAAGAATTCCTCATTTAACCAATATTGCCCTGTAACGCTTTTTTTGGCTGAAGACCCTGGCGGTTGATTGAGCCCACTCTTCAGGGTTGATGCCGGAAAAAATAACGATGCACCAGCAATGTAATCAAAATCTTTTGGCGATAACTGATCGACCTGGCTTAGCGGCCTGCCATTTCCATACTGCCGGTAAGAG
>JAPHTE010000004.1 GCA_026196445.1 Lysobacterales bacterium | reverse complement strand
CTTGTAAAGCCTGCCATTACGATGACAGGACAGGTGGTCACAAGGACTGGCAACAGATGGTCGACGATCCGATTGCCTGGGGCAACGGCGATAGCTCAGACATTCCTGCGTACGACTACAAAGCCAGCGTGATGAACGATACGCACATGTCACACGCCATGGAATTCCCGTACCCGCAAAGCATGGCCAACTGCGTGACCTGTCACGAAGGCAATATGGCCATGGTAACGGCTGGCGACAATTTCCAGGCTGCGACCTGTAAGAGTTGTCACCCGGTTCAGTCCACACCTGCTGAATACGCACAGCCCAAGCGTGCTCCTGCACTGGAGGATCTCTGGGCGGCTGCAGGCGCGACGTTCCATGACATCGAAGATAACTGCAACGCATGCCACGCCAATGGTGTCGGTGGAAGTTTTGCCGAATACCACAGCGGCTATGACGCCAAGATCTATGACGAAAACGGCGACCGCTATGCGGATATGTATATGGCTGATATCACCAGCCTTTCCATGGCGAACGGCAAGGTTGATATCAAGTTCACCGGCAACACGCCCCTGATGACGGAACCGTCAGTATTGGTTTCTTTCTACGGATACGACACCAAGCAATTCATCGTTTCCAGCCACAGCAGGGATGCCGACCGCAACCGCCTGGGTGAATTCACGATCGGTGGATCGAGCCCGTATTTCATGGAAGAGGCCGACAGCGCACAGGGTAGCTGGCATGTCACCTATGATACGACTGCCCTTCCGGCGGATGTCCAGGACACGATCAGCACCATGAGCAAGAGGCTGGAGGTTTCCATACGGCCGACCGTCGAAGTTGACGATGAAACCGTAGCCACCAACATGGTATCCAAAACCCTGGTACTGGCGAATAACGCGACCCCCGATGACTTCTTCAAGGGCGACAATGCCGTTGTTGACGTTACCAAGTGTAATGCCTGCCACGATGCGTTGGCGACGACGTTCCACTCGGCAGACCGCGGTGGCGATATCGTGGGATGCAGGCACTGTCACGTCCCGAGCAGTGGCGGCAGCCACCTGGAGATGGCATCGCGCGAAATTGGCAGTTATGTCCATGCGATCCATACTTTCCAGGCGTTTGATCCGGAAGACATCAACTTCGCAGACAACGTGGAATCGAAGCGGTATTACCAGCATATCGAGCATACCCTTCCCACTTTCACTGCCAAGGCTTGTGAAGCTTGCCACGTTGAAGGTACCTATGATCCGGTGGATCAGTCCGAATCACTGCCTGTTATTTTGTCCGCTTCGTCCATGAACGATGCAGGGCCGAATGGTGAAGATACCTGGATGAGGAATATCGGTTCAGTACCGAGCGTTGTTACCGGTCCCACCGCGAGAGCCTGTGGTGGTTGTCACAGGGCTGACATCATCGCCGAAGATGATGCTGGCGAGTTGGCGGCATTTAACCGGCACACTAACGACTTCGGGTATTTCCTCGAAAATGAAGACGGCGCTTATGAAAAGGTCGTCGAGAAAATCATGGGAATGTTTGAGTAGTCGATAAACTGAGGTGGGCCCTTGGCCCACCTCGTTCTCTACAAAAACACTGTGTTATAAAAAAACCGGGCTTTGCCCGGTTTTTTTTGTCTCCGATAATCTGCGGGTCAGTCAAGGGGAACGGTAATCTGTCCTGAGAACTCATCGCCGGATTGTTGAAGACCGGCCAGCAACAGCCCATTCAGCATCGATTGCGGTGCATCCGGGCTAGGCCGGAGATTCAGGTTAACGCTGCAGCTAATGGCGGTGCATTGAAAAGTAGCATCACCTGGCAACATCGGTTGCAGATTATTGACCTGCCCGTTTATGGCATCCCCGCCGCCAGACAACTGGATAAGCGGCGCGCCGATCTGCCAATGTTCCATGCCGAATTGCAGTACCGCGTTCTGCCAGTCCAGCTGTCCTTCCACCTGGCTGGGGAAAGACATATCGGCAGGAAACTGCAGGGTTTCAAAATCGAGCACCACATCCCCCCGTGCCCTGACATCCTGTAAAAGAATCGCTGCGCCAAAAGACCTGCTGGAAGCCTGCCAATGCAGCTGCTGCACCTCTATGCTTCGTGAGAACAAGCTCACGGCAACGCGTCCACGATTGGCGGGCGTCCATTGTTCACTGAAGTCCGCTTTGAGGGTTCCCGTGAGTAGCGCCAGCGGCCGGACTGACCATTGCAGGTTCCGAACGGGCAGTATGTTACCGGAATACAGTATCTTGCTGACACGACCCCGCCACGCAGAACCACTGACACCGGCGAATTGAAACTTGCCTGAACGCTCCGGAACCACTAGGCGCGCCGGCAAGTGGGCCAGTAAACTGACGCCAAATGCCACACAACCGCTAATGATCAACAACCGTTTCTGCATAATGCCCCTGAATGCTTAGCCGCGAGAATGGATGGAACCCAGGTCGAGCACGTGATTAACGTACAAGCAACAGTTGTACTTCGAGAAGATCCGATTGACTGTCCAACTGGATATCTGCCCGTATCGCCCTGATCCCCTGTTGATCCAGGTCGCCCAACCACTGTATCAATTGTGTGTAGGAAGCCCCCTCGAGACTGACTTGCATCTGGTCGTTGCCGCTGGGTTGCAGACGTCTGAGGGCATTGCGCAAGCCCTGTTTTTCGGCGCTGCTCTCAATCCGGGTTAACAAAGACCCGGAACCCTGGGCTTGAGACGTTGCCGTCGAGGCCATGAGGTCAGCAGCCTGTCCTTGCATGACGGAAACTGCTTCCCGGGTGGCTTGCAGCCTCTGCTCAGCATTCTTTCGGCCGGAATAAACCGGATCAACAATCAACAGGTAGATCAGCAGCAAACCAAGAATAACAGCGCCGATTCGCAGGACCTGCTGCTCCCTGGCTTGTAAACCGGACCAGCGACTCTTCAGTACATTCATCAACTCCATCAGCCTGTGCTCCCTGAACCGTCCGGGTTTACGGTCCTGATGACCAGGTTGCTGCGAGCGCTGTCCGCGTCGGTATCGGCATTCAGCAGCTCGGCGTACAAGCCCTGCCGTTCGACCTTTTGGCGCAGGTTATCCAGCTGTTGCAAGCTGCTTCCACGTAGAGCGACGGTCAATGCGCCATCCCTGAAATGGATGCCGTTCACGGTTACCGCTTGCTGGTTAATGGTTGCAGAAACCCTGTTCAGCAAGGTCAGAAAATCTGCACCACCGGGGCCGCCCTTGTTCAACTGCCGCCAGGCAATTAACAGCTGGGCCTGCGGGTCCCTGATCTGCTGGGTTCCTGGCAGGGCCTCCCTGGCGAGGTCGAACATCATCGCCTGTAACCGTTCGTTCTCACGGTTGAGGCGGGCCGTGTCCAGCCCGGTTTCCAACAGGCCGATGAACACGGCGACAACCGCCAGCACGGCGGCCATTGCCCAGGGGCGCCAATTCCAGTCTTCCTTCTGCGCCACCTTGAACTCACCCTGCAGCAAATTCAGCGAAGCTGTCGAAGCAGAACCCATGAGGTGCTGTATTGGGTCATCGACCACCTGTTCGCTTATCTGCCAGTTGCCAGGCAGTTCGGGCACATCGGTGTCGGCCGTCCGGATCCAGCACAGCGAACGGATTGTGTCAGTTTCCGGGTCCGGTTCTGCGTTCAGAAAAAATGCGAACCGGTCCAGGGGGGCTGAAAAACCCGTGTTGTCCGGGCGACGCACCATGACCCGGTCACCACAAACCAGGGCCTGCCAGGTGTCGGGATTTTCCGCCAGCGATGCATAATCAGGCAGTACCTTGGAGAGGGTGATACCGGCGTCTTCAAACAGATTCAGCAAGTCACGCAGATGTTGCTTGCGGGTAATGGCAACCGGTGTTTCGCCCTGCCCGTTATCGGCACCCACGGCCAGGTGCTCACGGGCAACATCAGAAGCAACGCTGTCTTCCAACATGAACGGCAGAGCCCCCAGTGCCTGGCGCCGGCGTTTCTTCGGCAGGCTGACGGCCGTTGTCAGCACGTCCTCACCGGGTAACAGCACGATCCAGCGGCAGTCAACAGGTGGCTGTTCCAGTAAATGGGACAGCAGACCGGTCTCAGAATCCGGTGCATCAGACTGGGCCTCGCCCGGCCTGAGCAACCACCGTGCGGTACAATCAATGCCGTGCTCGTCGTCTTCAACGCCGCTGAAGGGTGGAACCAGTTGCACTATCAGTGTATCTGTCATGATCTCTCGTTCAGATTGGTGAGTTCAGGGTTATTTTCATATTGGGTCAATATCCGCTCACGCGGGGAACCAAAACGGCGTTGCATAACGGTTATTCTTCCCTCCGGTGCCCGCCGCAGTACAGATTGTAATGTGAATGACGCGTCGCCCAGTACAACATCAGCTGTGAGCAGGAAATAAGAACTGCTCACTCCCAGGAAGCTTTCGCTGAGTTCCTTCCCGGCAAAGGCCCTGTCTTCCACGAAGGTGTCAACTTTTTGGTAGGGACTGTCGGCACGAAGCGCGATAATCCTTTCCACGTCCGGTGCGGCGATATCAGGCGCCAGGCTTTGAATCAGGCGCGCAGAAGCGGTATTCACGTTGATTGGGCTGTTCTCTGGCAAGGCACTCACAAAAAATATCAGGCTGTTGTAATCCTCTACGCTGACACCCCGGACAAGCAACAATTCGCTGGTATCGGCAAGATGGCGGTTGGCGGCACGATATGGAGGATCCAACAAGGTGTAACTTTCATCTTCGGCGCCATTGTCACGCAATTCCGTATCCTCGTCTATCCAGTCCTGCAGTGCAGGAATAAAGTCCGGTTCCACGTTGATTGACTGGCAAAGCCGCACCAAGCGCTCCGCCTGTATCGGGTCGAGCACCGAGTTGAGGTTAAAACGCCCCTGCAAATCCTGCAGCCTGCCACTGATATAACCACCATCGATGGGCAGAGGCGGTAACTCATAGGCCCAGTTCTCCGCCAGGTGATCGTAATCGTTGTTCAAAGCGTCCCTGCTGAGCTCGGCGCCAGCCCAGTGTTCGGCCCCCAGTGCATAAGCGACGGCCTGGTCACGGTGGATGATGTTCGTGGTGCGCTGGGTATCAAAATTCTGGCGGCTCATCATCGAGGTGCCAATAATGGCGGCGATAGCCACCACCAGGACCGCCGTGATCAGGGCCACGCCACGCTCCCTGTGCGGTAGCCCGGGTTGACTAGCCCGGTAGCTGTAACAGGCGGCGAATTTCACCCCAGCCCTCCAGGTCGAGCGTTAATTCCACGGCACGTATCCTGCCACTTTCCGATAATGGCCAGTCAAGATGCCAGATTCCGTCCTGGTCCAGGATGCGAATTTGCATGTCATTGACATTGTCCAAAAGGGGGGTAGCCAACGGCTGGTCTCCCTGGGTGCTGTCCAGGCGAAGCCAGTACGCGCGCAACAACTGTTCGCCCTGCATAGAATAGGCGACCCGCAACAGGTCCGCCTGCTCCATTTTCAGCGAAGAAAAATTACCGCTACGGGTGAACACCAGCTCACGCCCGTCAAACAGCACGACCGCGGGTACTTCATCGCCGTAGGCATCGCGGACGGGCCGTGGACTGATCTGCATGATGTCTTGCTGGAACAGGCTCATGCTCATCTGCACCGCTTCCAGGTCCCGCATGGCCAGGTGGAAATTCTCCTCGGCCTTGAGGCTGGCCTGCAGGCCGTCATAGGCCGCGGTACTCATAATCGCAAAAATGGCGATGACGACCAATAGCTCCAGCAGCGTAAGACCGGACTGCCTGGCGCATGTCCGGTGAATGGTGTCGTGCCGGGCGGGAAAAAGCATACCTTTCACATCGGCCTGCCCAGGAAGGCCACCAGCGAGGCCTTCTCTTCGCCATCCAGCGACACGCGTATCGTCACCAGCCTCAATTCGGCAACCCCGGTATCCTGCACCTCGGCCTCCCAGCTCCAGGTTTGACCGGCCATGGTCTCCGTACCTGTAGTGACTCCCGGCCGGGGCCAGTCCCTGTTGATCGCGAGCTCGGCTGCCTGGTTGCTGGCCACCCAGTGCGCAACCGTCTTCTGTTTGAGGAACGCGCCGGCATGCCCGGCCTGGCTGGTTGAGTGCAACGCAGCGGTCAAGCCGATCGTCAGTACGGCCAAAGCGACCATGACCTCTATCAGCGTAAAACCGCTGCCTGCTTTATTGCGGGTAAAAACGCCTTTCACCGCAACGACTCCATTTGCAGGTCAAACTCGCCCAGTGGGCTGGCGGTTAAACGCCAT
>JAPHTE010000322.1 GCA_026196445.1 Lysobacterales bacterium | reverse complement strand
GCCGCAGAATTCCATTGGGTGTATTGATCACGCTGCTCAGCATCACCAGTGCATACCAGCCCGCCAGCGATATCATCTGCTGGTCCCAATGCAGGAAGCCGCCGGCCGCGCCGGCCGCGGCAATACCAGCCAAAGTGGCGCCGGCACCGCCAGCCAGGTCGATGCGCGAGGTTCGGGACAACAGGCGCTTCAGCGCCCCACTATCACCGCTCTCGTGCAGCGGTACACCGAAGCGGACTACGGCTTCGTAGGTCCTGAAGTTCAAAATGCCGCGCACCGCCAGCACGTACGTGTGTAACAGGATCACAAGGCCGAATTCGGTGGCGGGCAGTGTGTTGGCCATCAAGGCGGTTGCCGCCAGTGTCAGCAATGCCGCGATGCCACGGCCGCGCAGCACAATGCCGAAGTTTCTGACAACGCGCCTGGAGATGCTATTGCTGATCAACGGAACGCCCCCCGCTTGCGCAGCTTCCACAACAGGGGCCAGGCGAAAATCAACGGGTGTTTCAATTGTCTCGTGGTCGGTTCGATATACAAACCGGAATGCCGTTCAATTTTCCACAACAGGTATTGCAATGGTTCATTGAAGGTAAAGGCCGCCTTCAGCAGGCGCAATACCGACAACAACTTCCCCTGGATACGGCGTGTAGCCCAGACCAACGAGGACATTCTCTTCGCCAACGGCCTGGCCGTGTTGAGATAAGTACCGGCCGGCTCGATTATTGAAAGCGAGGTGTTTTCACGCGCAAAGCTCTTCACGGCCTGATCGAAGTGTGCACGGTTGACTTCGTAGATTGATGCGCCACGGTTTGTACTCTCGGTGCGTAACTCACAGGCATACGTCATTGAAAAACCGCGCGTCCACAAATCCCCACTGTTAAAGCGTTCACCCATCGCGGGAATGACCTTGCGAACAAACGTCTCAGAAGCCGCCAGGAAAGCCGAGGCCAGCTCGGTCCTGACATTTTCGTCACGAGCGTAGAGGACTTCACAGGGTTGCGCAAAACGCGCCCAGAAATAGGAGTGAAAATCGACTCGAACGGCCCGGCAGAATCGCCCCAGGGTCAGCAAGGCAACCTTGCCCCGTAATGCTGAAGCGGGACCGGCAGGGACCGGCGGTTGGCAGACATGGTAGACATTCGGCGGCAGCAGCCTGCACAGCCAACCTTGCCAGGCGGTATCCAGCTCGCGGTAGTCATCGACCAGTACATAGAAGTCCGGCATCGTGTCGCGTTGGCCACGCAACCACGAACCGTATACGAGTACGGCCAGAATTGACTCGCCGTATTGCTGCCGGATGATGTCAAGCAACGGCTCCAGGCTGGTATCTTGCGGCAGTTCCCCGCACAGATTACTGCTGTTCACCCCAGTGGGTACGTCTGCATCATTTCCGGTTTGCATAGGCACCCCGGGTCGCACCAAACACTGAATACGCGTAGGCATTTGGCCCGCGCGCAACGTTATCCGCGCTCAGCCAGGACTGCAGTGGTCCGTCTTTGATCCTGGCAACGACCGCCTGCAACAGGCGCAGGATTAGGATGACGGTGCTCAACGCGGACCAGAAAACAACCGCGATGAAACCCCAGTCCGGACGGCCGAAGAACAGGCTGAGTGTCAACAGGATCAGGCAGGGATTGCGCCGCGCCGTGACCAGGCGGAACCAGGCGTCAAATGGCCGCCACGTGAATATGCTGCAGTTGCCGAGCAACGGAAATAAACCCTCAACAGCCCTGCCAGCCGCGTAGGAGATTATGATCAACCAGTACATTTGCCCGGCATTTAACCCCATGACGGGTTGTAATCCGGCCAGCGACATGCCCCAGAAAATGTACCAGAAGGGCGGATGGACCAGGTCGATGATGTGGTCATACAGATGGCCGAATTTGCTCGACTGGATGGTGACGCGCGCCAGCTTGCCGTCGACCGTGTCGAGAAAAGTCATGATCCACCCGGCCAGCAAACCCAAGACGTAGTAACCGCCCAGGAAGAGGTAACAGGCCGCTACGACCAGCAGCAGTCCAAACGTCGTGACCATGTTCGGCGACAAGTGCAGGCGTGCGCACAGGTGCACCATGTGCTTGGCCGGTTTTGGCCAGGCAAATTTTGTCACGAGGTCGGTAATACCCCGGTAAGCATTGCCATAGAGCCTGTTCTCCAATTCGGCCTTTCGTTCTGCACTGACCGCTTCGAGCAACGGCCGGGTTGACCTGCGCAGGTTCTCGTCAAAGGCTTCCATATCGGATGTGTGGAAGACCTCGAGCTGCGGCGGCAGGGGTATACCAGGGGTGCGTATCGCTGCAAGCACTTCCTTCAGCCACGCGCTGTCCGTCAGGGCCGCTGCCACGGAGCCGTCGTCGTGTAACAGTACCGAGCCGGGCCTTTCCAGCACACCCTTCAGCGTGCGAAGCTCAAACAGGAATGACCCGTTCAGTACCAGGACTTCGGTGTTGCCGGGTGCTTCCGCGGGATTCTTCAGCCAGTGAATGTCACCCAAACTGGCGGGATTCTCCTTTCCCAGCTGTGCCAGCTGCCTGCGGATTCGCTGCGCGGAATCAAGACCCCATAAACGGACATCTGAATTTTCGTAAACTAGTGCGTAGGTGGTCATGCTATATTGCGTGCCGGGCAGATACGAGGTGATCATGTTAAATCCAAAGGGCTTTGAGGTTAAGGGTTAATGCGCCTGGTTCACCTCACCGACCCGCACCTTTCCAGCCTCGATGACGTTCGAATGGCTGAACTGCGTGGCAAACGCTGGTCCGGCTACCTGTCCTGGCGCAAGAACCGGCGCAAGAGGTATTTGCCCGCGATACTTGAAGAACTCACAGCGGCAGTGCGTGCGGAAGCGGCCGACCAGATCCTGGTGACCGGAGACCTGGTGCATATCGGGCTGGAGGCGGAGATCAAACAGGCCGCGGGGTGGCTTTCATCGCTGGGACCCGCTGAGCAGGTCATGCTGGTACCCGGCAACCACGATTATTACGTGGCGGAAAGCTCAGCGCTGTTTAATCATGCATGGTCGGACTACCTGTTCCTAAAGGGCAAGGACCGGACTTTCCCGGTGCTGCGCAAGTTTGGCGGCGTGAGCCTGGTGGGGTTGTCGAGCGCCAGGGCCACACCCGTATTCATGGCCAGCGGCAGGCTGGGTGACGCGCAATTGGATGCGACGCGTGTCGTGTTGGAACAGGCTGCCGATGAAGGGCAAATGGTCGTTGTGTTGATACACCACCCGCCGTTACCCGGGATGACCAGTTCTCGCAAGGCGCTGGCAGATGCGCACAATCTGCGAAACTTGCTGGAACAATACCCGCCCGCACTGGTGATGCACGGCCATCTGCACCACAACCGTGAGCAGCTATGGGGTGAAACACGGGTTTGTTGCACGGCCGCGGCCTCCAGCATCGCAGATGCATCCTACCGCGTCATCGACATTGAGGAAAGCGGCGCCGATCGCACTTTGCGCATGGTTCTGAAATCGGTTGAGATCAATGAACGCGGCGAGTTGAGCTTCGCCAAAGTCGACGAGCAGACCTGGCAGATATAGTGGGCTAGAGGTTGCGGTGCCTGATCGCGGCGATGGCCACTGCCAGCAGGATGAACGGCGGTGTCAGGATAATCAGGGCAGGGTTCAAGCCGAACAGGCTGGCAAAGTGGCCACTGAGTTGTTGCAGAAGGTAAAAGCCGATTCCGATCAGACCGCCGAGCATGACCCGCTGGCTGGCAGACACCGTACGTATGGAACCCAGCAGGAAGGGCAAGGATAACAAGGCCATGGCCAGCAGGCCGGGAAGCAGGCTGACCTGTTGCCAGAATATGACTTCGTATTGATGGGTATCGAGCTGGTTTTGCCGGTGGTTTTTTATCGTGGCCAGCAGGTCGTTGGGCGCAAGCGCTTCGAGTGGTAGTACCAGCACCGCGGCCTGTTCCTCCGACAACAGGTCATTCCAGAGCAGGCTGTGCAAGCTGGCTTCCCGGACCTTTGTCCCTTCGAAACGGGTATCGGTGACAGCGGTCAACAACCAGTCATTCTGGCCGGCATGGAGTGCGTAGCGTGCCTGTACCAGGCGGGACAGGCGGCCCCTGTCATCGTTCGAGTAGATTTCAACGCCCTGCAAGGTACGGTCGGACCGTACGCTGTCGACACGGATCAGATGGCCGTTATTGCGAGTCCAGAATGCACTCAATCCCCTTTTGCCCGCTTCCGGGTCCTGAAGCGATTGACCCCTCAAGTCAGCGGCTTCACGTTCGAAGCCCGGCACCACGAAGAACTGCAGCAGGGTGATGCCTGCACCCAGCATCAGGGCCAGCACTGTCACCGTCCTGGCGATCCGGATTTTCGACAGCCCACCGCTACGGATGGCGATCAGTTCCCGGTTGTTGGCCATCGCACCGAGACCCAGCAGACCGCCCAGCAGCGCTGTGACCGGCAGCAATTCCACGATGCGCTTTGGTGTCGTCAGGAACACCACCAACAGCGCATCCGGCAGCGTGAAACTGCCTTTACCGACATCCTCCAGTTCTTCTGCGAGCGCCATGAAGCTGAACAGGGCCAGCAACAGCAACAATGCCGGGAGTATACCGAGCAGGAAACGTTGCATGATGTAGCGGTCAAGCCTGGGCATGCCTGTCCTTCTTTTTCCGGTGCATGACGGGAAGATACATACCTGCCACCGCGGCCGATAGCAATCCGGGTACCCACCAGATGTAGGCACTGCTGCCCTGTTCCACCCAACTGCGGGCGACATCGAGCAGGTTGAAATAAACAGCATAGATCACCAGGGCCGCCAGTAATTTTGCGTAGCGCCCCTGGCGTGGCCTGCTTCGGCTCAGCGGTATCGCTGCCAGGGTCAATAACAACGCGGAGACCGGGGTGGACAAACGCCATTGGAATTCCGCCTGGTCCACGGGTGCATCTGAGTGCGCCAGCGCAAGGGTGGTGGCGGATTTGACCCTGTACCCGGGCGGCTGTGCGTGCTCCGCTGGCAACCAGATGGTGAATTGCCCAAAGCGGGCGGAAAAATCCGTGCCCTCCGGTTCCTGCCTGAATACCCGGGCGTCATGTAACTCGAGACGATGTGACGTGGGTTTCGCAAAATATTCGAATACCCCCGTGGCGGCCGTGATGACCTGCAGGCCATCACCCTTTTGCGTGTGCACGAATACGCCTTCCAGGTCAGTGCCGTTGTCCGCAATGTGTTCGATGAATACCGTGCGTTCATCGGTGCCATAGCTGTAAAAACGGGATTCGCGGATGCGGCCTGTTTCAGCAGCCGCTTCCGCTTCAGCACGGATGGCATAAGCCTGCGTGTAAGCCCAGGGCCGTGTCCAGGTGGACAACAGGACGATAACGACCGCTAAAATCAGCGCCAGGCGTATCAACGGTCGCAATAACAACGCTTCACTGATGCCACTGGCACGCATCGCGTAAATTTCAGAATCGCTGTACAGGCGTCCAAGCCCGGTCATGATGGCCAGGAACAGGCTCAGGGGCAATAACACATCCAGTGAAATAACAGCTTTCAGAAATGTCAGCCTGGCGACGTCGGCCGCCTGTAGCAGACCGGCGTCGGCGTCGACCAGGAAGCGGCTCAGGCTGTAGGTCACGAATATGACCAGCAATGCCGTGCAGATGGCCAGCAAGGGATAAATGACCTCCCGGACCAGGTAGTGATCGATGATCTTGTTGGCGGCCATCTGCTTGCTACTGCTCCGGTTCCCGGACCCTCTATCAGTAATGGTAAGACAAGGTCAATCCATATTTTCTCGGATCTCCCCAGGCAGCCAGGAAAGTGGCAATATCGGGCCGCTCGACCGGGTTGTAGATTGTCGTGGCATTCAGGATTTCTTTGTTGGTGAAATTCTCAATGAAAAATTGTAGCCTGAGCTTGTCACCCGGGAGGTCCCAGAAAAACCGTATATCGCCCTCGAGATGCGCCTTTTGGAGTGCACCCGGCAAATTGAAATCATTGGTGTAGTAATCGCTGGTGAAGCTTGTTTGCAGCATGGACCTGAATGTACCCCAGCGCCCCGTGTCGAAAAGGTAGCTGGCTTGCATTCCGAGCGACCATTCTGGTGAAAACGCCGGTTGCCAGCCATCGAGCCGAAGTTGATCGGTTTCGGTATGACCAGCAATATGGCCCAGCCCGGCCGGTTTGGTTACCGAATAGTTTTTAAATTGCGCATCAAGCCAGGCGAACTGCGCGGCGATATTCCAGTGCTGTTCCGGTTGCCATTGCATCTCGATTTCGAGACCTTTACTTTCCTTGTCGCCGGCCGTCGACAAATAGTCCATTAAGCCGGCAGTTCCGGGCAGGGGCAATATGGTAAATGACTGTGCCTGCATATCGCTGTAATCGTTGAAAAACGCTGCCGCGTCCAGGCTCAACGTCTCGTGCGCGAGCAGGGTTTTGAATCCGAGTTCAATGGCCGTGACCTGTTCAGAATCGTAAGCTGCCGGCACGCCGGCCATCGGGTTGATCCCGCCCGGGCGGTATCCCGTTGAGGCGCGCAAATAGCTTGTGGTCCGTTCGGAAAAACCATGTTCGACGCCGGCGTTCCACAAAACGCCGTCCCAGCTTCCACGTTCACCGCTACGCAGTTGTTTCTGGTCCTCGTACCAGCGCAAGCCGCCAAACACGCGGGTATTGTCAAAAACCCTGAAGCCGGTGCTGGCATACACGGCCGTGGATTCGGTGGTATACAAACCATCGGCATCCCACTCCGGCCTCAGTTGTACGCTGTCCCTGGTCTCGAGCCAGCCCCAGTCGTTCTCGTTGCTGAGTATGTGCACGCCGGCAATCCAGTCCAGCCGACCCTGTCCATTTGATGACAGCCGCAGGTCGCTGGACACCGTGTCCATGAAGGAATCCCAGCCATTGAAATCGCTATTGTAGGCATTGCCGCCGTTGCTGTAGTCAGCGTCAAAAATTTGCATGCTTTCGAATTTCGAAGTATTGGCCAGCCACTCGAGCGTAGCGAAGCCAAGGTTCCAGTCCAGCGTGAGCGTGGTGCTGAGGTTTTCCAGCTCTGTTGAGGAAGCCATGTTCCTGGCAATGGTCCAGGGACTGTGGTCCGGTGTACCGCCGGCCGGGGCGAACTGGTGCCCCGGGTAATAACTGCCATCGATCATCGCGCCGACTTGCTGGTAACCCCATATGCCAGAACCGGTACCGTTCTGGTCCAGCGAGGCAAAATTCAATTGCAGGCTGAAGTCATCGCCTGGCTGCCAGCGGGCCGACAGGCGTGCATATTGCTGGATACGGCCATTGAGATCATCGGCGTCACTCTCCAGCACCAGATTATTGACGTAACCCGACACGGACTCGCTGGCGCCAACCAGCCGGACGGCCAATGAATCCGATACCGGCATGTTCAACATTGCTTCGAATCGGGTGAAATCAGAGAAGGCGATACTGCCTTGCAATGCAGCGTCCCAACCAGACAGGTCCGGTTCATTACTGTGTATTGCAACAGCGCCGCCAAAAGCGTTGCGGCCATACATGACGCCCTGCGGACCGCGTAATACCTCTATTTCCCGCACGTCGACATACGGTCCCAGCGCCTGGGTCGTTGTTACAACGGGCACACCATCTTCATAGATTGCCAGGATTTGGTCTGATTCAGGCCCTGTGCGGTTGGTATGTGTACCGCGCATGGCGAAACGGGCCTCGTTACCAGACTGTCCGTATAGCATCCCGGGCACTTGCTGCGCAAGGCGCGTGGCGTCATGGATGCCATGGTTCTGCAGTTGCTCTGACGTGATGCGGGTCACGGCCGCCGCCGCGCTGATTTCCCTGTGCGTTACTGTTTTACCTGCCCCGGCAAGCTGTTGCTTTGCGTTGGCCAATTCGGCTTCCAGCCGGGCGACATCCTGTTTCGCACTAGCGAGCTCGGCTTCCAGGGCCTTGATTTGTTTAAGCGATACCTGGTTGCTGTCCTGGTTAGCGGCCTGGGCGAGCCCGCTGATAAAAAAGCACAAAAAAAGCTGCGGAAAAACGGCGCGAAAGGTTTTCATATTATCCCTTGGTTATGCTGGTGCAGGAATGCGGATTGGAAAATTATAGTCCAATCCAGCCAGGGGCAGGTGGTTTGACAGGCCCGTTTAACCAGGCCAATGCATGACGACGTCGGCCGCGTCAGCAAAATCGGCGGCATCGTCGACCTCGCACCAACTCATGCCATGAATTGGGCAAACACCAACGATTCCCTTGCTGGCCAACTGGTCGATGGCAGACAGGTACCACAGCTTCAAGGCGTTGGTCTTGTCCATCATTTCTTCGAGTTTTTTTGTAAAGGCGTCGGCGCCGGTTTGGTCGAATACCATCAAGCCGATGCTTTCACCGCTGACCAGGCTGATGTCCAGCTGCTTACTGACCTTCAGCAACCGGTTGCCATCGGTGATGATTTTCATGTCATCGAGATCGAAGTGCGGCTTGGTGTCGGTGGCCAGGGTGACGTGATAGGTCTTGTCCATACCCAGCAGACGTTGCAGGACCGCAGCCTCGAACAGCGTGTCACCATTCATCAGCACGAATGGCTCCTGCATTTCAAACCGTGCTTCCCAGCAGGTGCCCAGGTTGTCGGTGTGGGCGTACATGGGGTTGTGCAAGGTCCGGACCCGTATGCCGCTCACGCGATCGACCACCGCGTCGACCGCTTCACTGGCGAAACCGGTGACTACGACTACCTCGTCGATATCGCACTGTCTGATCTGGCTCAATTGCCACTCCAGTATCGAACGCCCGTGCAGTGGCAGGCAGCACTTGGGCAGGTTGGATGTCAGTGGCATCAGCCTGCGCCCCTGGCCTGCGCCTAATATGATGGCTTTCAACGCGACTCCTTGCTCTGGCTCATTCAGTCCGAAAATGCGCATTAAAACATGAATGAGGGTCTGTTTACATCAATATGCAAGCCCCGAATTGATACAATCAGTGCTACAAATATCCCGGCCACTCCATTGCCACGCCCGGTAATACAGTTGTGACATGGATGCCGGGATGATCTCCAGGCCCAACATGGATCAAGAACATGCTAATCGATCTTCAGAAGTCCACTGGTGACATTTCCCTGGAAGCAGAGATCTGTATCGTCGGTGCCGGCGCCGCTGGCGTTGCGTTGGCACGCGACCTGATGAATGCCGGACACGAGGTTTGCCTGCTCGAAGGTGGCGGCATGGATTACGAGGACAAGACCCAGTCCCTGTTCATCGGTGAAAACGTCGGCATGGAGTACTACGATCTCGATCACTCCCGACTGCGGTTTTTTGGTGGAACGACCAATATCTGGGGCGGCCGCAGCGTGACGCTGGATGCGATTGATTTTGAGAAACGTGACTGGGTGCCACACAGCGGATGGCCGATCTCGCTGGATGATCTGCAGGACCACTACCGCACAGCTCACGACTCACTCGAACTCGGCGAGTTCGATTACGAGCAGGACAACTGGCAGAAGCTCGGCCTGGAACCGGTCGCTTTCGATCCGCAAAAGATCATCACCCGTTTCTGGCGTTTCGATGACCTGGCGGAACGTTTTAACAGCCGGCGCAGCGATGACCTGGTGAAGTCAGCCAACGTGCGTATTGTGCTACACGCCAACGCCGTGGCATTACAGGCCCGGGACAACGCGGCCGGAGTCAGGCGGTTGGACGCGGTCAGCCTGGGAGGCCAAAAGCTAATGGTGACGGCGAAACATTACGTGCTGGCATGCGGCGCCATCGAAAACGCCCGCCTGTTGCTCGCATCGGACAGCGTTGAGCCGAACGGGATCGGCAATGCCCACGACCAGCTTGGCCGTTATTTCATGGAACACCCGCATGGCAGGATCGCGCATATCGAGACCGAGGACCCGGCTTTTTACTGGGCGCTTTATCGCAAGCGATATCCACAGGCGGATGCACCGCTTGCCCCGGCGTTGGTTATGCCGCCCGCCCGGCAGCGGGAACTCGGTGTGCTCAACAGTGCTGCCACGTTCAAACTGCAAAGGGACCCGAACCGGGGGGCAGGTATCAGCAAGCGGGCGTACCTGAACCTCAAGCACGCCCTGTCACCGACAAAATCGGGTCGCCTGCTGTGGCAGACCTGGCGTGGCAGCCAGGACTTTTTACAACGCCACGTCTCCATGCCGCTATTACGCACCGGCGTCAAGTTGAACCGCATGGGCCTGTACGTGATCGCCCGCGCCGAGCAGGCCCCGAACCCCGACAGCCGTGTGCGCCTTTCAGGCGAGCGCGATGCGCTCGGCAGCCGCCGGGCAGACCTCGACTGGCGGCTCTCGTCGCTGGACAAGGAAACCATGTTG
>JAPHTE010000030.1 GCA_026196445.1 Lysobacterales bacterium | reverse complement strand
TCGATGGACGCCCAGCGGTCAATCGCACCGATTTCCCCGTCGCCAATTGCAACCACCTCGGCCGAGGCGCCGTTGTCTGACAGGAACATCACCAGCGTGTCATCCAGTTCCCCGCTTTCCTCGAGGTAGGCGAGCAACCGGCCCAGGTTCTGATCGATGCTGTCGATCATGGCGCTGTATACCGCCATTACCCTGGCCTCGTCGGCCTTTTGCTCAAGGGTTAATCCATCCCATTCACGGTGCATAGGCTCGGAACGTGGATGCGTTTCCGCGTCGATGATGCCGAGTTCCAGCTGGCGTTCATAGCGCGCCTGGGCAATGGCCTCATAGCCCTCGTCATACTTGCCTTCATACTTGGCGATATCTTCCGGCCAGGCCTGGATCGGGTCATGCGGGGCCGTGTAGGCCAGGTACAGGAAAAACGGCTGCTCGTCAGCCTGCGCCTCGTGCCTGCCCAGCAGTTCGATAGCCCAGTCGGTGAAGGTATCGGTGGTGTAATAGTCCTTGCTGTCGGGTGTGAATGGCTTCACACACTTGGCGTCAAAGCAGAACGTCCTCTGGTTCTGGCGCTTTTGCGCGGGAAACGCTTCGCCTTCACGCTGGTAGCCAGGGTTAAAGTGGTTTGCCGCACCGTCACGCATGCCCCAATAGTGGTCAAATCCCATGTCGTAAGGGTTGTCCAATGCGTGGTGTTTACCAACCATCAGGGTTTTGTAGCCGGCCGTACGCATCACGTCACCCAGGGTCACGTAGTTCTTGAACACCGAAGTGGGCGAGGTGCTCATACCCACGCGTTGCGCATACTGACCGGTCATCAGGGTTGCGCGGGTGGGGAAACATTTCGACGTGTTGTGGAAATTGTTGAAACGCATACCCTCGTCTGCCAGGCGGTCCAGGTTGGGCGTGGCGACCTCGCTGCCATAGGGCCCAATGTCGGAAAACCCCATGTCATCAACCATGACCAGCAGGATGTTGGGCTTGCTTTCGGCCACTGCCGGCGTTGTGCTTTCCACCGTCATCTCGACATCCGCAGGCTTGGAACAGCCTGCGGCCAAAAAGACAAGAGCCGCGATTCCCGTCAATTGTTTTCTCATAATCCTTGTTCCTTGAATATTGCGATTCAGCGCCCTGGGCCGGGTCTGACCCGCTCGCCCGGGTATACCGATATATTATCGAATGTGGCGTATACCGTGGTGTAATTCCCGGCTTTATCCCGCGGTGCATTATCAGGGCTGTGGCCGCCGTGAAACGAGCTGAACATGAACTTGTTGACCAGCGTGGCATCCCCGCCAGTGCCGCGTAAACGAAGGTTCTCGTGCCGCTCGATGAGTTTCCCGTCGACGTACAGGCGGGAAAAACCGTTGGACGCTTCGGGCGGGTCATTCACCCGCACGTGCAGTGACACCGAGTAGTAGCGCTCTTTTTCAAATGTAAAGGGTTGCTGGATATACCCCCTGTCACCATACTGCCCCTGCATGTCCTGGTGATAGGTGTACAGCTTGATACCGCCGCCGTCCTTGAACGTGACACGGGCGGACCAGCCCTCCGGAATGATCGGCCTGCCTCCCGTTATGTGCCTGGCTGGCCCCAGCCCGAGCAGCTTTCCACCCTTGACGAACTGGAAGTCCTTGTCGAAGCTCACATCATAATTCAGGCTGAATTCGAGCCCGGGCTCAGGCAGGAACAAGTGCTTGCCGATTCTTTCACTACCCTTTTCAAAGCCGGTGTACTCGGCCCTGAGCCCGGTACTGCCCGCGACGCCCCGGCCCGGCGCCAGGCTGAGCTTTTCGTGTTGCAATAGCTGTGCCGCGGGGCTGCCGGGTTGCACGTCCTCGAAGTCCATGGACCACACCGGCTGTGCAGTCCCGCTGTTTACACTGATCCGCTCCAGCAACGCCTGGTAATTTTCGAGGTAGGGGTCGTCGTTGGCCGTGAGCTTATCCAGCATCAACTGCCGCATCGCCTGCAGCGTAGTAGCTGCAATCGCTTCTCCAACGAGGTTGTGCAGTGCGTTCGGATCTTGCCTGAGATCATACAGTTCCTCAGGTACGCGATGGTAGAAAAAGTCAAAACGCCGTTTCGCCGCCGCGCTTTCCCTGGCCGCAGCCTCGAAGCCCTTCAGCGCCAGGCCGCCGGGGTATTTTCCATTGTGGTAAACCGCCTTGCCGTCTACCCACTTGTTGTAGATGTAAATATACTGCTCGCCAATCACCGAGCGCATTTCGTAACGGATGTCGCCCTTGGCATTGAGTGTCGCGAAAACCTGCTCGTGCTGTGCCTTGCCGGGATTATCCAGCAGCGGCAACAGGGATTTGCCCGGCAGGCCGTCGGGTGCCGGTATGCCAGTGGCCTCCAGAATGGTCGGCAGGATGTCGACGGTTGACACGAGGGCATTCGAGCGCGTGCCTGCCACCGAGCGCCCCTGCCAGTAGATCACGAACGGGGTTTTGACACTGGCGACGTAAACGTTGCTCTTGGCGAATGGCCAGTGCATGCCGTTGTCCGAGTGAAAAATGACCAAGGTGTCATCCAGCACACCCTTGTCTTCGAGCGTTTGCAGCATGGCGCCGACGAACTGGTCGGCACGGTGTGACGAGTTCAGGTAGTAGCCGAACTCCTCGCGCACCAGTTCGTGGTCGGGGATGAACCCGGGCGCTTCGATGCCCCGGTCGCTGAAGGCCGTGACCGCGGGCGGCAGGATGAATTCTGGCTTCTCTTTCAGCTTCCTGGTTTCTGACTTGAAGCGCCGTTGCAGCGACTCGCTCTCGCCCGGCGCGCCGGCGTAAGGCCGGTGCGGGTCGTGGGTGTTGGCCGAGACGAAAAACGGGCGTCCGGCCACGAGCGCCTCGTCTATGAAATTGGCGATATTGCGCGCGTACAGTTCCGGGCTGCGCCCCACCGCCATTGCCGCCATCGGCGACACCACGTCAAAGGCGTACTTCTCCAGTGGCCGGTAATGTGTATCCTTGCCGAACAGGCCGGTCATGTAGTTCTTTTCACGCAGGTATTCGGGGATCGTCCTGACCCCTTCGCGTACGGTCGTGTCGCTACTGCCACGCTTCTCGGCATAGTTGTCCTGGTAAAGACCGGTCATGATCGAGCCGCGCGAGGGCGCGCAGCGGGAAGACGTGTTGTAGGCATTGCTGAAAACCATGCCCTCTCTGGCCAGCGAATCAATGTGTGGCGTCAGGCCCTCGACCCAGCCACCGAAGCTTTCGGGCGTGTCATAGCCCATGTCGTCGACGGCGATGAGCAGGATGTTGGGGGGGTGTTCACCAGCCACTGAGGGTGGCGGCGCAACAATCGCCAGGCCTGCGAGAAGCGCGAGTACTAAGCTTCGGCCCATAGTGACCTGACCGTGTCGACGTCCTTTCTGATCGCTGCCAGGACCTCGCTCGCTGGTTTGGTCAGCTCTCTTTTACCCTGGTTGGCGCCACCAAGGTCATACTCGCAATGCAGCGAAATGGGGTAATTCAAACCCGCGTCCTTGAGCATGCGGAAATAGCGCTTGAAATCGACCATGCCCTGGCCCATCGGGGTGTTCACCAGTTGCCATTTGCCGTCAAGCCGTGCCCACTTGAAATCCTTGATCGCCAGCGAGCGGATATGTGGCCGCAACAGGCGGAAGCTGTCGGGCCACTTGCGCCCGCCCTCGGTCACCGCGTGGCGGATATCGAACTGCATGCCGAGCGCATCGGGGTCCAGGTCCCTGATCGCCAGGTAGATATCCCAGATCGAAGCGCCGAAAGAGCCTTCGCCCGAGTGGTTCTGGTACATACCCGTGATACCCAGCTCGCGGTTCCACTCCGCCAGTGCAGCCAGTTGTCCGCGGTAGTGCTCGACCAGTGCCATCGGCTCCACTTCGTAGTCGTACTTCAGCCAGCCCGTGCGATAGGATTCGACGCCCAGCGAACGCGCCAACTCCAGTAATTCACGGTGGCAGGGGTTCTTCGTGCTGTTGATGCTGGTGGTCATCATCGTGCATTCGAGTCCGGCGCCTTTGATGGCGCTGATCGCCGCGGGCAGGTCGCGCTTGAAGTTGTCCGGCTCGACGTGGCCGCCCGGGCGTACCGTCAGGTCGAGACCGGCGAAACCGAGCCTTGCGGCAGCTTCGGCCATTGCCCGGTAGTCCAGGAACTGCAGGTGCTTGGAAAACAAATGCAAACCGGGTAATTCGATACCGGCTTGCCCGCCCGCCAGCACTGACCCGGC
>JAPHTE010000417.1 GCA_026196445.1 Lysobacterales bacterium | reverse complement strand
CTGGGAGCGGCGTCACGGCTTGTTTGAACCGATCCGCAAGGACAGCGGCCACCGGCTTTACACGCAGGAACACATTGACCTGATTATCCGGGTCGTTGGCTTGTTGGACCGCGGTATACGCATTGGCCAGATCAAAACGCAACTGGAAGCAGAAAACGCGGCTCGTATTGCATCTGACCAGGTCGTCAGTGATACGTGGAAGCGATATGTCGATCGCATGGTCGCCGCAGTGATTCAATTCAATGAAGCAGAACTCGAAGAAGTTTATGGTGAAGCACTCGCACTCTACCCGATCGACAAGGTCACTGAAAAACTCTTGAAACCATTGCTGACGGAACTTGGCCGCAGATGGGAAAAAGATGAAGGCAGCATCGCTGAAGAACACTTCTTCAGCTTTTACCTGCGCAACAAACTCGGTGCACGTTTTCATCACCGGGCCATATCCAGGAATGGCCCTAAATTACTAATGGCCTGCCTGCCGGGAGACCGGCACGAGGCGGGTTTGCTGTTGTTCGCCCTGACAGCCAATACGGCCGGCTATCAAGCGATATTGCTGGGTTCAGACATGCCACTGGACAATTTGGCTGACGTGGCAAAGAAGACCGATAGCAAGGCGATCATTCTATCTGGGATTTTGCAGCCTGAGACCGAGACGCTGGAGCACGACCTGCCCGCTTTGACCAGCCAGTCACCGGTGCCGGTATTCATTGGCGGATATGCATCCGCACAAGTCCACGATTCACTCAAAAGGAACGGTGTGAGGGTGCTTGGGACGGACTTGAACGCTGGCCTCGCAAGCCTGCTTGACGCAGTACCCTTGAATACACAGGAATCGGAATAATGCAGGTAGCAAACATGGCAAAGAAAGAACCAGGCAAAAACCCGGGAGCCATCGGTTGGGCGGAAATGGGCCTGGTGCCCGACCGCGTCATACGCGCCGGTATCCGCCGCTTGAATCGGCAGCGCCTCGAGGACATCAACGCCGCTGATTTGGAGGCCTCTTCCCGGGCGCTGTCAGAATTCATTGCACAGATGAACGTTGCCGAGATAGCACCGGTTCCCGAACTTGCTAATGAGCAACACTACGAGGTGCCGGCGGAGTTTTTTGGCCTGGTAATGGGTGACCACCGCAAGTACAGCTGTTGTTACTGGACCGAGGACACTGGGAACCTGGTTGATGCCGAAGCAGAGGCACTGCGTATTACCTGCCGGCATGCTGGCATTGAAGATGGTATGCACGTGCTTGATCTTGGTTGTGGCTGGGGCTCCCTCAGCCTGTGGATCGCCAGGCACTACCCGAACTGCACCGTGGTTTCGGTCTCCAACTCAAATAGTCAACGGGAGTACATAACCGAACAGGCCAGGAAACGTGGACTGGGCAATATTTCCGTGATCACCTGCGACATGAACGTATTCGATACACCCGAACGCTTTGACCGGGTTGTTTCGGTGGAAATGTTCGAACACATGCGTAACTACGGCGAGCTATATCGCCGGATCAGCACCTGGTTACGACCAGGAGGAAAATTTTTCAAGCACATATTTTGCCATCGCAGTTGCGCTTATGAGTTTATTGACCAGGGGCCAAATGACTGGATGAGCAGGCATTTTTTCTCAGGCGGAATCATGCCCTGCGATAACCTCCCCCTGCATTTCCAACAGGATCTCCGGCTTGCCGGGCAATGGCGCTGGAGTGGCAGACATTATGAAAAGACGGCCAATGCGTGGCTGAATAACATGGACCTGAACAAGGACCAGGCCATGCAGATCATGACCGAAACATACGGGACCGAAGACGCCGCCAAGTGGTTCATGCGTTGGCGAATTTTCTTCATGGCTTGCGCCGAGCTGTTTGCCCATAACAACGGCCGTGAATGGTATGTGAGCCATTATCTTTTTGACAAGCGGGGGGGCGGGAAATGAACCGTACGCTGATCAATTTTGCCGCATTCCAGGCAGGCTGGTTTACCTGCGTGCTTGGTGCCGCGAATGGAATGCCGTGGTTAGGTCTACTGGCCGTTAGCCTGGTGGTTGCCCTGCACGTGCGGACGGCTGGTCAACCGGCCAACGAATTGCGCCTGCTGGCCCTGTGCGTGATCATCGGTCTTGTATTTGACAGCCTGTTGGTTGCCAGCGGCTGGGTCCGTTACCCTAACGGCATGTTGCTCTCAGGCATGGCCCCTTATTGGATCCTGGCCATGTGGGCCCTGTTTTCGACCACTTTGAACTACTCGATGGGCTGGCTCAAAAGCAGCCTGCCCCTGGCGTCCGTGATGGGCGCGGTATTCGGGCCGCTCAGCTACCTTGCGGGTCAGCGCCTGGGTGCTATCGAACTGCTCGAGCCACTATACGGCTTGCTCGCGCTGGCGTTTATCTGGGCTGTCGTGATGCCAACGCTGGTCTATGTGGCGGTTTATCTGGACCATAGGCGCAAGGCCGTACCCGTGCTTCCGTTACAAAAATTGACGGAGACGGAGTGAACGATGATTGATATTACGGCTTTCCTCTGGTCTGGCTTATCGCTTGTGTTACTTGCCGTGTTTTTCTGGTTCGTCAGCCTGCTGCGCAATGATGTCAGCATCGTTGACTCGCTGTGGTCCCTGATGTTTCTGCTCGTTGCCCTGGTCTATGGGCCGTTGGAGGGGTACAACGGTCCGCGGGAGATAATAATTCTGGTACTGGTTGCCGCCTGGGCCTTGCGCCTGTCCATCTACATAACGTGGCG
>JAPHTE010000252.1 GCA_026196445.1 Lysobacterales bacterium | reverse complement strand
CAACTGCACAAGAATTCCGTGGATGTCATCGTCGTGGTTTAGTTCATCGATCAATTCGAGCAGCTCTGCCTGGCTGGTCTCGGCCGGCAGGTCAAAATCTCTCGCCTCGATGCCGGCCTTTACACAATCGTTGCGCTTGGCACGCACGTAAATGGCCGAGGCCGGGTCGGAGCCAACCAGAACCACGGCCAGGCCGGGCCGCTTCCCACCCGCGTTGACATGTGTTTCGATTGCGTCCCGCACTGAGCCAAGGATAGCCGTATTGACCTCATTGCCGTCGAGTATCGTCGCTGCCCCGGCTTTAGAGTTTTCATACACTGTGGTGTTCCGATCATCAGGATATTTGTGTATTGTAACGGATAGCAGGTAGGAAAAGTTTTTCCGGTTTCAGCATTTTTCAGAGCAACGAGGGGAAGATCAATGAACGTTTTCGAATATGTATTCGTAGGTCTCAAGGGCGCCAGAATGCCCTTGTCCAACTGGCAGGGGCAACCGCTGTTTATCGTCAATACGGCGTCAGAATGCGAATTTACGCCACAATACCTTGAGCTACAGCGCCTGTGGATGGACTACCGGCAGAGTGGCCTTGTCGTCATCGGCATACCCTGTGACGACTTTGGTAACAAGGAACCGGGTGACGAGGAGGACATCGCAGAGTTCTGCGAGACCAACTACCAGGTCAGCTTTCCGATGACCGGCAAATACAACGTCATGGGTATTTCTGCGCACCCCATGTTCCACGCTTTGCGTGAGGAGTTTGGTGATGACGCCACACCCCGTTGGAATTTCCACAAGTATTTGTTTGACCGCACCGGGCAAATGATCGGTTCCTGGCGCTCCGAGGTCGTTCCAAACGACCCGGCGATCACCCACCAGATTGAACGCAACCTGCAGTCCTGGGTTCTTTAGCCGGGGTGCCCGGCAATGAAAATCGAATACGAACCGATAGGCATCGTTTACAGCCCGTTCGCGGAATCGAAGGGTACACCGATCCAGCCCTCACGGGCAAAACATGCGGCAGGTACGGTGGAGGTTTTCCCGGGGTTTGCGGAGGGCCTGGCTGACCTTGATGGTTTCTCGCATATCATCCTGCTGTGTCACATGCATAGAGCATCCGGTTACCGGCTCAAAGTAACCCCCTACCTGGACGATCAGCCACGCGGCCTTTTTGCCACCCGTGCACCCAGTCGCCCCAACCCGATCGGTCTTTCGGTCGTCGAACTCGTTGGAATCGAAGGGAATACGCTGGCAATCCGGGGTGTCGACTTGCTCGACGGTACACCGGTCCTGGACATCAAGCCCTGTGTCGGCGAGTTCGATCAGCGCACCGAGTTACGCATTGGCTGGCTGAAAAATGCACGGAAGAAGGTGGAAGTGGCTGATCAGCGGTTTGAGAAATAGGTTTACTCTGACGGTCTTCGGCCAGATTGTATTCACGATGATCCCAGATCGCCGGTTCAAGATCCGGGAACACGCTACGCGATCGGGCCTGGCCTGTGACGAGGTGCTTGCTGTTGCGGACACGGTCGTTGTCAGACCCGATCCATGAGCCAGTCACCGGCACGGGTATTAAAGCTATTTCCTGCCCTTGCGCGAGGTGAATTTCTTTAGCCGTTTACGCTTGGCCAGTTGTCGCTGGGTCAGTTTGTTCTTCTTGTCCTTGTAAGGATTGTCACCACTACGGAACTCGATCTGTAACGGAGTGCCACGTAACTTGAAGTGTTTGATGAAGACGTTTTCCAGGTAGCGCTTGTAGGATGCCGGGATGGTGTCGGTTCGGTTGCCGTGGATGATAATCCTGGGCGGCAGATTGCCGCCAGAGTGGGCGAAACGCAAACGCGATGACCTGCCCTGGCTCATCGGTGGCTGGTGGGCTTCCCACGCTTTTTGCAATACGCGGGTCAATTCCGGGGTCGGCATATCGATGGTGGCGCTGCGCCATGCTTCCCTGACTGCATTGGTCAGTTCCTTCAGGCCGGAGCCGTGCAAGGCTGACAAGAGTACCTGGCGAGCCCAGGTGACGTATTGCAAGCGGCGGTCCATTTCGGACATTACAGCCTTGCGTTCGTCCTCGGCCATGCCATCCCACTTGTTAAGGGCGATCACCAGCGCCTTACCCTGTTGCAGGATATGGCCCAGCAGGGTCGTATCCTGGTCGGTGATACCTTCGCCCGCATCGAGCATCAACACCACGACGTGTGCCCGGTCGATCGCCTGCAGGGCCTTGATAACGCTAAATTTCTCAACCGCGTCGGTCACTTTGGCGCGCCGGCGCACACCAGCCGTGTCGATCAGTTCATACTTGAGTCCATCGCGCTCCATGAACGAGCTGATGCTGTCACGCGTTGTGCCCGGCAGGTCATAGGCCATGACGCGCTCCTCACCGAGCATGCGATTGACCAGGGTCGATTTGCCGACATTCGGACGGCCGACAATCGCGAGTCGCAGGCGATCCTCATCGGGATCGGCTTCGTCTCCTGTATCTGCTGTTGGGGGCAACAGCGTGGTGACCTGCTCCATCAGCGCAGACATGCCGCGGCGGTGCGAGGCTGCGACCGCCAGCGCGGAGCCCATTCCCAGGGCGGCAAATTCCGCCAGCGAGACATCGGGGTCGGTGCCATCGGTCTTGTTGCCGATCAACAGGACCGGTCTATCATGCTGGCGTAAAAGCTGGCTGATTTCCTCGTCCTCACTGGTCAGGCCTTCCTTGGCGCTGACCACGAACAGCACCAGCTGCGATTCTTCGATCGCCTGGTGCACTTGCCTGGCCGTCAGGTAATCGATGCCTTCGGCCTGGCCCACGAGCCCCCCGGTGTCGATCAACACGCATTGTGTTTCGCCCACGTCGCTGATGCCATACTGGCGGTCACGGGTCACACCTGGCATGTCGACAACCAATGCGTCCCGGGTACGGGTCAGGGCATTGAACAGCGTTGATTTTCCGACGTTGGGCCGGCCGACTATGGCGACAACAGGTAACATTTGCTCGCTATTTTAAGAGTTGCATCAAGACTGCATGATACATGCATAGCGCAGGCTGCAATAGCAACCGGCGCCAGTCTTTATCAGTTGAGTGCCGCGCCGGCCCGGTAGGCGTGTAATTTGCCTTTCCTGGTCAGTGCGTACAGTGTGTTGCCCACGACCAGCGGCGGGCCTGAGAAACCATCACCACCAGCTTCTTTACGGGCGGCAAAATGTCCGTCGTTGACGTTGATCCAGTGCAGGTAGCCTTCCCGGTCACCGACCACAATGAAGCCACCGAAGAATGCCGGCCTGGTCAGGCCGCGATTCCGTAGCTGGTCGTTCTTCCAGGATTCCGCGCCGTTACGGCGGTCGAGCATCCAGACGTTACCGTCCTTGTCGCTCAGGGCCAGGTTTATTCGATCGACCGTAACACCGGTGGCCGAGGATATGTCCTTGAACCACAGCAAGCGGCCGGAATCGGCGGCGAGTGACGCCAGACGGCTCTTGTAACTTGATACCAGGAGGTCGGAAGCGATAAACACCAGCTGACCGTCGATGTCGGACAGCCGGTCCAGCTCGGTCCGGCCTTCCGTTGTGACCAGTGTCTGTTCCCACATCAATGCACCATCATCGATACTGATGGCCACGACCTGGCCACCATCGTAGCCGATAAAGGCCACACCGGCGCGCAACAGTGGTGGCGCATTGCCGCGCAGGGTCAGTAGCGGCACGCTGTGATCATAAATCCACAGCCTCTGGCCGGTATCGGCGTCAAGGCCGAAGATGCGTCCGTCGATGCACCGCACGACCACCACGCCATCGGCCACGGCTGGCGCAGCCAGTACCTCGGAAGTGACGGTGGCTGACCACAACTGGGTCCCGGTGGAGGCATCGAAGGCGAATACTTCGCCGTCCTGCGTACCCATCATCAAAAGGTCGCCCGATATACCCGGGCCGCCGGTGAATGGCAGCTCGGTCTTGATTTCCCAGCGCCGGGATCCGTTTTCGGCATTCACGGCCGTCAGCAGGCCCTTGTAATCGGCCGCGTACAACGTACCTGCTGAATAGGCGGGCCACAATTGCCGGCCAGCCTTGTCCAGACCGTCACCCACACCGGTAGACCAGACCTCGCTGACCTTTAGCGTCGGTTCAAACTCCACCAATTTTGCTGGTTCATCCGGGTCATCTTCATCGTCTCCCCAGCTCTTGATCCAACTGCAACCGTTGAGCAACAGCACTGCCGCCAGAGCAGGAATGAGCCAATGCCTCACACCTCACCCCCGAGGGGTTCGGCTTGCGTTTCCGGAGTGCCTTCCACGGTCTCACCCAGCGCCTCCAGCTTGATGACCAGCAATTCCCGGTTACCGACACCTTCCTCGATGTTCTCCAGTGCCAACCGGTAGAATTCAACGGCCCGTCCAGTGTCACCCTTGCCCAGGTAAATGTCGCCGCGTATCTCGGCAAACAGGGCTTCGAACCCGGTCTCGGAAGGTGCGTCACGCAGCAGTTCCAGGGCCGCATCGTATTCACCCTGTCCCACCTTGAGACGGGCAAGCCGTTCACGGGCAATGACCTTCATCGGCTCAGGCTGGCCCTTTTCCATGACGTTTTTCAGTTCGGTCGCCGCCAGGTCCACCTGCCCCGCCTGCAAGCGCGCTTTCGCCATCATCATGGCGGCCATTGAGGTGTAAGCGGATCTTGGATACTCCGACTTCAGCACCTCGTAATTGGGCACGGCAGCATCCATATTGCCGGCCTCGATAAAGCTGAGCATGACCTGGTATTCCGCTGACGCCTGCTGGCGCTTACTGGTCTGCCATGCCTGCCATTGTTTGAAGCCAAACATCAGCGCGAAGGCGAGCACGAGGCCCATGACGATTGCGCTGCCATTTTCCCGTAACCAACTTTTTACTCGTTCACCCTGTTCATGGGTGTCATATAAGTCCGACATTTCTTTGTGAGTCCATCTTCTGTTGTACACCGGGACAAGACCCGGAAAAAGTTTATATGGAGACGATATTGTCCCGTATCCAGTCCCCGGTTTCGTCGCGCTCCAGGGTCAGCTGCTGTTCCTTTCGACGCAGGAACTTGACTGCGACCTGGCCGTTTTGGATCTCTTCCTCTCCCAAAACCAGCGCCAATGAAGCGCCGCTGCGATCGGCACGTTTGAACTGGGTCTTGAAACTGCCACCGTTCAAATTAACCAGCAACCGCAACCCCGGTATCCCGGCGCGCAGATCATACGCGAGTTCCAGCGCGGATGCAGTGCTGTTTTCACCAACGGCGACCAGGTAAACGTGCACCGGCGGTGGCTCGATGCCGGTTTTTTGCCTTAACAGTTCCACCAGGCGTTCTTCACCCATGGCAAAGCCGATACCCGGCCAGGGATTGCCACCCTGCAGTTCGACCAGGTTGTCGTAACGGCCGCCCGCACATACGGTTCCCTGGGCGCCCAGGTCCCCGGTAATCCACTCGAATACCGTGTGGCAGTAATAATCCAGCCCCCTGACGAGGCGCGGGTTGACATGGTATTCGATCCCCAGCCGGTCCAGGTAACGTCGGAGCTGGTCAAAGTGTCCACGGGATTCTTCACCCAGGTGATCTTTCAGCAACGGCGCATCTTCGAGCAATGCCTGCACCGCGGGGTCCTTGCTGTCCAGTACTCGCAGTGGATTGCGCTCAACCCTCTCCCGGGTCTGCTCGTCCAGATCCGCGCGGTGCGCCGTAAGGAATTCGTACAGGCGGTCCCGGTAGGTCGCACGCTCTTCCGAGTTACCCAGCGTATTCAACTCAAGGCGCAAGCCGGTCAGGCCCAACCGGCTCCAAAGCTGTTCTCCCAGGGCCAGGATTTCCGCGTCCGCGTCGGCCCCGGGCGCGCCGAATAATTCGGCGCCAAGCTGGTGGAACTGGCGACTACGGCCTTTTTGCGGGCGTTCGTAACGGAACATTGCACCGCCGTACCACAGACGCCTGACCGGGCCATAGAGCAGGCCATTTTGCAAGGCGGCGCGCACCACGCCGGCGGTGCCTTCCGGGCGCAGGCTCAGCGATTCACCATTGCGGTCGTCGAAGCTGTACATCTCCTTGGAAACCACGTCGGTGGCGGAACCGATCGCCCGTGTGAATACGCCGGTTTTTTCCAACAGGGGCACGCGAATCTGCTCGAAACCGTGAGCTGCGAAGACGCTCTCAGCAGCTGATTCGAGTAACTGCCAGACGTGGATGTCTTCCGGCAGGATGTCATTCATTCCGCGAATTGAACGAATGGGTGCATTCATGATCAGTTTGTTTCCCCGGGCCAGGAGAACTGGGCCACGTCTTCACGGCTCAAGGCAGACAGGTCTACCGCTTCACCATCGATGGAGAGACGCACGGCTGAAGCGCGGCCCACGAGGATCCTGAAGGGCGGCTGGCCGTGATAGTATTCGTTGCT
>JAPHTE010000021.1 GCA_026196445.1 Lysobacterales bacterium | reverse complement strand
CCATCGAGGACATGGCGGTTCTGCAGCAGGATACGGACAACATTGACCAGGTCGTCACACTTCCATGACCCGCGCATAAAGGCCTCGCCGGCTCCGATGGAACCACCAAAGGCAATATCGCTGTAGAAGGCCGAATCCAATACCTCGATTTTGGCGCACAATTTTGCTCGAGCAGCTGGCTCACCAAAAAAGGTGCTGGAGTCATTCTCAACCAATTCGAGTCCACCCCTCTGGAGACGCTCCAGTTGATCTAACACCATTCGGCGCGCGAATCTGTCGAGTAAACCGGGCCTGGGTTTCGTGCTCAGATGGCGGTTGGAGGTAAGGCTTACGGACTTCATAATATTCAGCTTTCCGTGGTCATGTTCTTGGCAGGGTGATCATAAACGGGCACACGTTTGAGCCACAGGCGAAGGGCCTGCCAGTGAATGGAGAAAATGACCTTCAAGGTCATCAATGGATACATGAACAATACCTTTGCAAGCGATTGGGCGCTGATTTCAGTACGCTTCAATTTTAACGTGGCGTCAAATATTTTCCGGCCCTGGTAGGCGTTTTCCAGGTGCACGGCGAGTGTTTCCCGTGGGCTGGAAAATCTCCAGTCGTAGTCGACGTCCATTGGCATAAAGGGTGAAACATGCATTTGTTTCACCGGCGCGTAACGCTTGTGTGTTGGCTTGCCCTGGTTCATCGCCTCACCCAGTACATAGCAGTGCCTTTCACCCCAGGGTGTATTGTTGACCTCTGCAACAATGGTTTCGAGTACGCGGTCGTCCGCGTCAAAGCAGTAGTAGAAGCTGACGGGGTTAAAGCAATAACCGAAGTAACTGAGGTTGGTTAGCAAGCGGATCGGACCCGTCGGGCGCATACCGGTTTCAGTTTCCACGAGGTCGCGCACGGCCTGGTCGAGGGGTACGCCAGCATCGCCAAGGTGATGTTCCCTGCGAAACCGGGCCAGGGCGATCCGCCGGGTTGACCACAACCAGCGATGCCTGAACACCGAGTCCAGTTCCGATAAATCCAGGTACATCATAAACAACCGGTACACGAACTCGTGACCGGTTGGCAGCATGCGCCGGTGTCTAACTTGCCCTGAGAAAATTGCGCTCTTCATCTTTCCTGCGCTCCTCGAAATGTTCCAATGCCGCCAGTGCACTAACCACACCATCCTCGTGAAAGCCATTTCGCCAATATGCGCCACAAAAATAGGTTCGGTGGGCGCCATTGATTTCAGCGTGACGCTTTTGTGCTTCAATTGACTCGGAAGTGAAAACAGGATGGCTGTATTTAATGCGCTCGATAATCTTGTCTGACCTTATGCCCAGTTCGTGATTCAAGGTGACACAAAAAGTAACTGGTGCCTCGATACTTTGCAGGATATTCATGTTATAGGTGACGGCGACACGTCGCTGGGCGTAAGCAGGAATATGATAGTTCCACGCTGCCCAGGCCCGCCGGCGCCTGGGTAGAAGAGTTTCATCCGTGTGCAGAATGGCTTCATTTGGCTGGTAATGAAACGTTCCGAGCACCTGTTCCTCGGTTGGGCTTGGGTCGGCCAGCAATTTCAATGCCTGGTCGCCATGACAGGCCAGGAAGACCTGGTCGAAACGCTCGATGTCCTGCCCGGTGACTTTCACCTCGACGTGTTCCGCCGACCGCCTTATATACTCTACCGGCGCGTTCAACCGGATGCGGTCACGGTGGCCGGCGACCAGTTTTTCCACGTAGCGGTTGGAACCACCCTTTATCACCCGCCAGACAGGCCGGTCGTTAACGCTTAACAAGCCGTGATTGCGAAAGAACCGCACGAAGAACACGGCGGGTATGTTGCCCATCACTTCCGGCTTGGCCGACCAGATCGCGGCACCCATGGGAATGATGAAATGATCGACGAATTCACTCGAGTATTTTTCTTTGGCCAGGTAATCGTGCAGCAAGACCTGTGACTCAGGTGTCTCCTCAAGCAAGGTTGGCGCCTCACGGTTGAAGCGCAAAATCTCCCGGATCATCCGGTAAAAAGAAGGCCGGAAAATATTGCTGCGTTGTGCAAAAAGACTGTTGATGGT
>JAPHTE010000206.1 GCA_026196445.1 Lysobacterales bacterium | reverse complement strand
GTCGGGTAAGGAGCAGCCATTACTGGCCACCCCTCCCCTAAGAACCGAACGTGCGAGTTTCCCCGCATTCGGCTCAAGCCTTTACAAGCCCAAATTACTATTGAGCCAGCAGCTTAAGCCTAATTACCGAAGATGGTTACGAGATCAGCCCAAAAGCCAATCACACCTGCAATTAATATTGCAGCACCAATAAGCACCCCGTACAGCAACTTTCCAACAGTGAATAAGCGTTCTTTAGCACTTATTTCCCGGGGGGAATGTTCCTGCAAATACTGACGGCCGTTGAACGTTATTTTCGGCTCCAGATACCCTCTACCATCATCTGAACAGACGTTAATGGCAGATATAAAACCGGCATCTATTAACTCTTCAAAAATATCCATATCAACGGACGACTCATCTACATCACGACTTAGTTCCTCGTTTAGTAGCTGACGAAGTATTGTTGTGTGCTCTTCCATGGCGTAACTCATAAGACAAATCAGCGCTGATTATATCCTACAATGTATCTGCCGGTGACAGTTCGGATGCACCATTACCAAGTTCTCCAGCTTGTTGCTTCCCCCTTTGTGCCGCTCGATGATGTGATGAACATTCCACCCCGTCTCGAACGTTATTAACTGCTTGCACAAGGGACAGCACTTCAACTGTCGATTCCAAAGCTGATACGTTTTCCGACGACCCTGCTCTGAGTTTCTCCAAGCCCGCTCTAAGCGCTGCTCAAAGTATTCCTCATAAACTGGATCATACGGATTAGCCTCCGCCTTGATCTTGGTATGCCGCTTGATCGGCGTATCGCTAGCGTACAGCAAAGAGAGCCGCTGTCCGCTAGGGGCGATACCTTGGAAAACCCAGCTGCGCGTTTTCACTGTCTTAAAGTACTTACCTCTAATCCAGCGTTTGCGACGTTTTTGATGACGTCGCTTGCACCACTGCCAAAGCATCTTCCAGATACGGTAATCCACGTAGTTGAACGTTTCCTTAGCCACAACAGAGCGATGGTAGTTGGCCCAACCTCGAATCATCGGATTGAGTTTCTCTATGATCCACCACGCTGGCTTGGTCTTGTTGCCATTCAACACGCTCCTCACATTGGCCAAAAAAGTCTTTAAGTTCTTATGAGAAGGCTTAATAAGGCACTTCCCACGGTACTTGCGAACATTTTGACCGAGGAAATCAAACCCCGCCTCAATGTGTGTTATCACGGACTTCTCCGGTGAAAGAGAAAGCCCCCGCCGAGCCATGAAGGCCTCAACAAGAGGTTTAACCTCATCAACCAGCAGATCCCGAGAGATTCCTGTGATGATGAAATCGTCCGCGTAACGCACGTAGTTGACCTTCGTCTTGTAGCTGGCTTTGGTGTTCTTCCGCCCAAACTGAGCTTCCAACTCCTTTTCCAAACCATCAAGCGCCAGGTTGGCCAGCACTGGAGAGATTATTCCTCCCTGGGGTGTACCGGCCTTAGTTGGGCGAAGAATATTAGATTCCATATATCCCGCCTTTAGCCATTTCCGGAGAATCGTCCTGTCCATAGGGACATTAGCGATCAACCAGTCGTGACTGATGTTATCAAAGCAGCCTTTGATATCGCCCTCTAAAACCCACTCCGAAGAATGAGATCGGCTGAGATTTACAAAGCATTGCTCAATGGCATCTGCCGTGCTTCTCATAGGACGGAAACCGTATGAGTTGCGATCAGCGGTTGTCTCCGACACTGGTTCTAAAGCGAGCAGGTATAGTGCCTGCATCGCTCGATCCAGCATTGTCGGTATCCCAAGCGGACGTAACTTACCGTTCGATTTTGGAATGTAGACTCGACGTAACGGTTTTGGCTTATAGCCTCGCCGCGTCAGTCGTTCTATCGCGCCCCATTTGGTTATCGGTGTATCCCATAACTCACCATCTACTCCGGCAGTTTTCTTGCCTCGGTTTTCAGTGACTCGTTTTACCGCAATGGCTTTTGCCGAAAACGAGCGAACTAATAAGCGTTGCAGCGATTTAAGCCTGCGCCACTGTTCGTTCTTTGCTGCCTTTGCGATTCTGACCTGCAGCTCTCTCACCCGCCGGTGACTGGTTTCCCAGTCAATGGCATGCCACTGCGTGGCAAGGTGGGAGAACGCAGGTGTCGTTGGATCAACACGCATCTTGCTATCCTCCAGATTGCGTTCAAAAACGCCGCCCGTAGGTGTACAGATACATTTCACCCCTAACGGGGGAAATATTCTCCACCCGTTAGGGACATTCAGATCGTGAAGGTTTAGGGCAAGCCCCGCGCCTTCGATTCTAGTGAGCTTTACAAGCATTCACGCAAGTAAAGACCATGTGGAAGTCTGCACGCTTTCGCGTTGAGGCAAAGTCTGAACCCCTATCCCAGCCATTACAGCCAAGCATTCGCTTTCTCCACGTTCCTTTACCCGCACCCCCAACAGCTCGTCTTACGAGTTGCTTGCCCTTAAAATTTCTAAGGGCAGAGATACGGGCTTACCGAGTTCCATTCCAGAGACACGGATGAGTTAGGTTCTGCCTATCCACCGATAGCTATGTGCAGGCGTGCGTCTAGATGTAAGAGACGCAACCAGCTACGTACCTTTTGGTTAGAGCCTGTCAGTGACTTTGGCTCGTCGCGGTTGACGGTGTTTATCAGCAGTTCACTTATGTTAACCATGTCATCCAGCCTAGCACCTCAACCGCCTTGTCACTGGCAGCATCTCCCTGCCCCCTCACGGGGAAACAGAGACCGAAAAAATCGGGGTTACATTGTCAGGAAGCTTCGCACGGTTCCGTTACCAGATCCGCACTATCCCTAGGCTACTTTTGGCCTAACAAAAGGCCCTCTACTAGCCGAGGCTAGCTGGGCAATCTCTGAAACAGCTTTTGTCGCTGCGAGGTTGTAGCCGAGAAAGGAACGTCATTAAGGCTCCATAATCGGCTAGGCGTGACTGTTTCTGGCGAAACAAAGCCACGGTCGTTAGAGTCTTGGATATTTCTATCCAGAGGTTAGATAGTACGCACGGGCAGTTAACTAGGATGACCGAAAAAGGTTCCCAGCGTTGCTCACGGGCGAGATGTTTAGAAAGAGCACGAGTACTAAGGGTAATGAGCCCGGTTAGCAGAGCGTACGAAGTTTAGCGTGATCAGATACACTCGAAGATGTATCTCTATCGAAGTTTGAAAGCGGACTGGTCACCGCAGTGACTTCCCCCATTTCGCAGTCCAGTGAGGGGGATGAGAAGGTCAGGGGTAAATTTGCCCTGACCTCTCGGGCGACTCTAACTGGAAAGCCCAGTTAGAGTCGAAACACTCTGAAATTAAACCTGTAAAGGCAGTTTCAGAGCGCCTCGCAACGCGACTCTCGTCGCACGTCGGGTAAGGAGCAGCCATTACTGGCCACCCCTCCCCTAAGAACCGAACGTGCGAGTTTCCCCGCATTCGGCTCAAGCCTTTACAAGCCCAAATTACT
>JAPHTE010000242.1 GCA_026196445.1 Lysobacterales bacterium | reverse complement strand
TGACCCCAATATTCCCGTTACCCAAGCCGATCCATGAAGATTCCAAGTATATGTTCGGCACCCGAGGTATCAACCGCTTCACCGGTACCGAATAACAGGTATACCCTTGTATTCTCGCCATCCGCCCTGACGCTGGTCATGAAGGTACCCGAGAAATCAACGCGTTTGTCACGCCAGAATGCCATACTCGAGAAAATCCCTTCGTCATCTGTAATTTTCTGCTTGTAATGAAACTTGTGCGAACCTGAGTCGTCCCGCGTCAGCATTGTCATGCCGCTATTCACTATGGCAGATGCGAGCCTGCGCACGACACTTTCCGGCGTGTCCTTAACAAACAGGTAAACACCCTCGGCGGACCAGGCCATGTAAGCATTTGCATCCTGTTTGCCCGCCGTGTTGACTACGAGTGGCGGTAAGGGTTCCAGCTCGTCGCCTGCCGGTTTCCTCATACCCGGTGACGAAATAATGACCGGTGGCGAGGTGCCCTGGGGTCTGTCCAGTCCCACGGGGATCTTCAGGGGCTCGTGCTCGACACTCGCCACGTACTCAGGTTCGTTCTTGCCAAACCAGCTGCAGCCGGAGAGCACAACAAGCAAGACAGAGACTATTGTTGCGCGGTAAAAAGAAATCATCATATCAGCCCCAGTTGTAGCAGACCTTGTTCAAGTTCTTGGTGGTGTTTTTCATTCAAAGGCAACAGGGGCAATCGAATACCGGGCCCGCAAAGCGCCATCTTGTGCAATGCCCATTTTACAGGTATGGGATTGGTTTCCAGTGACAGTATGCCGTATAAATGGCGCAAGGTGTCATCAATTTCAAGCGCCGCCGGCCAATTATTATCCGCCACGTGGCGGCACATCTCGCTGAACTTTCCCGGCACCAGGTTGCCTGCCACCGTAACCACGCCTGCAGCTCCCTGGTTCATGGCCTTGAGACAAGACGGGTCATCACCGCTGAGAACAAGCAGGGAGTCACCACACAGTTCGACCAGGCGACGAATCCGGTCCATGTCCGCAACGGCCTCCTTGATGGCGATGAACTCATCCCGGCCAGCGAGTTCAGCGACAGATTCCGGCAGGATATCTACCCCGGTGCGTGATGGTACGTTGTAGATGACCAACGGTAATTCAGTTGCGTCGGCCAGTGCGTGGTAATGCGCCAGCAGGCCGGATTGCATCGGACGATTGTAATAGGGGGTTACCACCAGTGCCGCATCAGCGCCAAAACGGGCTGCAACCCTGGTATGTTCGATGGCTATTTTCGTATCGGCGCCGCCTGTTCCAGCCAGCACCGGTATCCTGCCTGAGACCTGCTCCGACACGGCTGACAGCACCTGGATGAATTCTTCATCGCTGAGCGTTGCCGACTCACCTGTGGTTCCGGCGACAACGATGGCGTCGGTGCCAGAATCCTGGTGCATCTTGACCAATGACTCGAGCGCAGGGAAGTCGATCTTCCCCTGTTCGTCCATGGGTGTCACCAGTGCAACGATGCTGCCGTGGAGCATAAGAATCCTGTGCGGTTCAAGCGTCGCGCAATAGTACTTGCGGACCCCGTGACTGACAAGTATCCTGCCAGAAAGAGACGAAAATCAAGCCCCGAATGGTTGTCTGAACCGCAACAGTCTGAATTACCAAAAGGAAGTACATATGGTCAGCGTCGGAAAGCGCGTAAAAAATTTCACCCTCCCCGCCACAGGCGATCAAGAACTGTCATTGGCCGATTTCGAAGGCCGTAACCTCGTCATCTATTTCTACCCGAAGGACAATACACCCGGTTGTACCCGCGAAGGCCAGGACTTTCGTGACCTGTACCCGCAGTTTGTCGCCGCCGGCGCAGACATCGTCGGCGTATCGAGGGACTCGGTACGCACCCACGAAAACTATAGGCGCAAACATGAGTTTCCTTTTCACCTGTTGTCTGACAGCGATGAAACACTGTGCAGACAATTTGACGTCATCAAGGAAAAGAAGCTGTATGGCCGTACCTACATGGGTATCGAGCGCAGCACTTTCCTGCTGGGGCCGGACGGTACCCTGCTCATAGAATGGCGCAAGGTCAAGGTGCCGGATCACGCCCAGACCGTGCTCGAGGCTGTTAAGGACCGGACCTGAACTGCCACCTGCTTGCACTGCAAATCTCACCTATAAGGAACGCCCCTGATGGGAAAAAGCAAACGCCTGTATGTTCTTGATACCAATGTCCTGATGCACGACCCGACCTCGATGTTCCGCTTTGAGGAACACGACGTCTTCCTGCCAATGATCGTGCTGGAGGAACTCGACGCAGCCAAGAAGGGCCTGACAGAGGTTTCCAGGAACGTGCGCCAGGTCAGCCGTTTCATCGGCGACATGATGAGCACCCAGGGTGTCGCCAGCCTGGAAGCAGGGCTGGAACTGGTCATGCCGCATGGCCTGGAGCTGCCCGCCCCGCACGGTCGCCTGTACTTCCAGACCCGGACAACAGAAACCCACCCCAACCTGCTGAACAAGGTCTCATTCGCGGATAACGAGATACTCAGCACCGTGCTGGCGTTGCAGGAAAGCGACGACAGCCGGGAAATCGTGCTGGTTTCAAAAGATATCAACCTGCGGATAAAGGCGGCCATACTGAACGTACTGGCAGAGGACTATTTCAACGACCGGGCACTGGATGACGTCGACCTGCTCTACAAGGGCATGACGGTCGAGGATGAAACATTCTGGGAACGCTACCCGGAGGTGGATTCCTGGAACGAAAATGGCGCGACTTATTACCGCGTCAAGCGTATCGAGGATGATGACTGGTTCCCCAACCAATGCGTTGTCATCGGTGAGGGCGACGGTACGATCGAGGCCATGGTGGTGGAGGTTAAGGCAGAGTTTGTGGTGCTCAAGCTGGTCATGGATTATCACTCCGGAAAAAATAACGTCTGGGGTATCCAGGCCCGTAACCGCGAACAGAATTTTGCCCTGAACCTGTTGATGGATCCGGAAATCGATTTCGTCACTCTGATGGGTATCGCCGGCACCGGCAAAACCCTGCTGACCCTGGCCGCCGGCCTGGCACAGACCCTGGATGAGAAGGTGTACAACGAGGTCATAGTGACCCGGGCCACGGTCTCCATTGGTGACGAGATCGGTTTTCTGCCCGGAACCGAAGAAGAAAAAATGACCCCGTGGATGGGGGCACTGACCGACAACATCGAGGTACTGACCCAGTCGGATGAGGGCGGGGACTGGGGGCGCGCAGCCACCAACGACCTGTTGGCCAACCGGATCAAGGTGCGTTCGATGAGCTTCATGCGCGGCAGGACCTTCCTGAACCGGTACGTCATCATCGATGAGGCACAGAACATCACGCCCAAGCAGATGAAAGCCCTGCTGACACGGGCCGGGCCGGGCACCAAGATGATCTGCCTCGGCAATGTGGGCCAGATCGATACGCCCTACCTGACCGAGACCACCTCGGGGTTGACGTTTGCCGTGGACCGCTTCAAGAAATGGTCGCACTCGGCACACATCACGCTGCAGCGTGGGGAACGCTCACGGCTGGCGGATTTTGCCTCCGAAGCGCTTTAAACATGCTGTGGTCCTTGTGAACCCAGCTACTGTACTGGGCCGGGTATTCCTTTCCGGGAC
>JAPHTE010000019.1 GCA_026196445.1 Lysobacterales bacterium | reverse complement strand
CTGGTTGCGAATGACGCGGTCATCACCCACTTGATGGTCGAGGAGCCGGGTGAGTTCCGGGTCAGCTCTGCAGAATCAGTCCTGGCAGTACTTTGACTCTGGTCTGTACAATTCATCTCGACATGCTGTGCTCTACAGCCGCGAGGCGGGCACCCGCCTGAAAATCATCTGGGCTGTCAGACTGGCTCACTTGAAGGAGGTAAAAGTTGAAGAATCCCATCTTGTTGTTTTTACTTGGAGTGCCTTTACTGGCTGCTTGTGTATTCGACGTTCCATTCACGACGGATCATGTCATTTCCATCGATCAATCCATACTTGGCGCGTGGGAAAGCGTTCCGGCAGAAAACGATGATCCGGTTCAAACCAGGATCTTCCGGTACTCCGACACGGAGTACCTTGTGCATTACCTCGAGGACGACTGGGACATATATTTCAGAGCCTACCCGATCAATTTAGGTGGAGTTTCAGCCATCCAGCTAGAGGTTCTGGGGGATAAAGACGAAGCCGTTGAACAGGATGCAGCCGAGCGCTACATGATCGCAACCTACAGGTTGCTGGATAACAAGCTGGAGGTCAGAACACTGAACAGCGACCTTGTCAGTCCGGACATCAAAGACAGCGAGTTGCTCCGTGCCGCGTTCCTGAAACACAAAGAAAACCCGGAGCTGTTTAACGACCCCGGGTTCTTCAGACGTTCAGAAAACTAACAGTACGGCAGGCTTATTCGGCCACGACCTCCACCTCGTCTGTCTCGCCTTCGGCGTCGGTCTGGATTCTGGCCAGACCGACCAGGTTTTCATCCTCGCGTAAACGAATCAACGTGACACCCTGCGTATTACGACCCAGTGTGGATATCTCGTTGGCGTGCGTACGCACCAGCGTGCCACCGTCGGAGATCAGCATGATGTCGTCGTCATCCGTCACCTGTAGTGCGGAGATCAGCCGGCCATTACGTTCTGACGTCTGGATACCGATGACCCCCTGTCCACCACGACCCTGGGCTGAGTGTTCGGCCGGATTGGTGCGTTTACCATAACCGCGCTCGGTTACCGTCAGGATATCTCCCTCACCGAGCACCAGCATCGATACCACTTCCTGGCCTTCTTTGAGGCGGATACCGATAACACCACGGGCAACACGACCGACGGAAGACACGTTGCTTTCCGCAAAACGGATGCACTTACCGGAACCGGAGAACAACATGACTTCGCTGTCACCATGCGTGATCTCGACATTGACCAGTTCATCGTCGTCGTCCAGGTTGATGGCCCAGATACCGTTTACGCGCTGATTTGCATAGGCAGGCAACGGTGTCTTCTTGACTATGCCTTTGCGGGTGGCAAAGAACACGAACAAATCCTGCGAGTATTCCCGCACCGGCAGTACGGCGTTGACACGCTCGTCCTTCTCCAGCGGTAACAGGTTGACGATTGGTTTGCCACGGCTCGCGTGGCTGGCCTGTGGCAATTCATACACCTTGAGCCAGTAAATCTTCCCTCGCGAAGTGAAGCACAATAACGTGTCGTGGGTATTGGCCACGAAGATCTGGTCGATGAAATCCTCTTCCTTCATCTTGGTCGCGGATTTACCCTTGCCGCCCCGGCGTTGTGCCTGGTAGCGGTCCAGGGTCTGTGACTTGGCATAGCCGCCGTGGGAAATGGTGACCACCACATCCTCCTCGGTGATCAGGTCTTCCAGGCTCAGGTCGAGTTTCTTCTCGAGAATAACGGTGCGGCGTTCGTCGCCGTACTTGTCACGTATTTCTTCCAACTCTTCACGGATAACCGTCATCAGTCGTTCCGGATCTGACAGAATCTCCAATAGGTCCATGACAGTGGCCAGGATTTCACCGTACTCGTTGGTCAGTTTTTCCTGCTCGAGCCCGGTCAGCCTGTGCAGGCGCATATTCAGGATTTCCTGCGCCTGTACCGGGGATAACTGGTAACCGTCGTCCTGCAGTCCGTAGTCGGGGTCCAGGTTTTCCGGGCGGGATGTTTCCGCACCACCCTGGCCCAACATGGCGCGTACCAGGCCGGGATCCCAGCGCTTGGCCAACAAGCGATCCTTGGCTTCTGCCGGAGACGGTGACGCCTTGATCATCTCGATCAGTTCATCGAGATTGGCCAACGCGACGGTCAGGCCCTCCAGAACGTGGGCGCGGTCGCGCGCCTTGCGCAGTTCGAACAGCGTGCGGCGGGTAACGACCTCGCGGCGATGACCGATGAACGCCTGCAGAATCTCTTTGAGGTTCAACAGGCGCGGCTGGCCATCAACCAAAGCGACCATGTTGATGCCGAAAACATTTTGCATCACGGTGTGCTTGTAAAGGTTGTTGAGCACGACTTCGGGCACTTCGCCGCGACGTAATTCAATCACGACACGCATACCGTCCTTGTCGGACTCGTCTCTCAGTTCCGTGATGCCCTCGAGCTTTTTCTCCTTGACCAGTTCTGCAATCTTCTCCAGCAGGCGCGCCTTATTGACCTGGTATGGCAACTCGGTGACGATCAGCGAATCCTTGCCATTGCGTTCATTAGTCTCGACGTGAGACCTGGCGCGGACGTAAATCCGCCCACGGCCCGTTTGATAAGCTTCGTGGATGCCCTGGGCGCCATTGATCATTCCGGCGGTCGGGAAATCCGGGCCTGGCAGGTGCTGCATGATGGCCTCGATGTCCATGTCCGGGGTCTGGATCAGCGCAATCGTGGCGTTGATGACCTCGTCGAGGTTGTGCGGTGGAATGTTGGTCGCCATGCCCACAGCGATACCGGCAGAACCATTGACCAGCAACCCCGGCACACGCGTGGGCAGTACCAACGGCTCCTGCTCGGACTCGTCGTAATTGGGTCCGAAATTGACGGTTTCCTTGTCCAGGTCTGCCAGCAACTCGTGGGCCAGCCGGGCCATGCGGACCTCGGTGTAACGCATGGCTGCGGCGGCGTCACCATCAACCGAACCAAAGTTACCCTGGCCGTCTACCAGCATGTAGCGCATCGCAAACGGCTGGGCCATGCGCACGATGGTGTCGTACACGGCTGAATCGCCGTGCGGGTGATACTTACCAATGACATCACCCACCACGCGGGCAGATTTCTTGTAAGCCTTGTTCCAGTCGTTTCCGAGCACGCTCATCGCATACAACACACGCCGGTGAACCGGTTTCAGCCCGTCCCTGACATCGGGTAAGGCACGACCAACAATGACACTCATCGCGTAGTCCATGTAGGACTGGCGCATTTCGTCTTCCAGGTTGACCTGCAGGACTTCTTTAGCGAGTTCAGCCATTACTTATAAATACTCCGGGAAAGCTCATATATTTCTGATTTATATAGATATTCATCCAAACAATAATGGTGCGTTCGGATATTGTTTTTGTTCTTTACGCAAGTGGTTAATTTTATCACAAAAAGGCGTTTGATTGGGCTATGTAACAGCGCCCGGCCGGGCATTTCATTGCATACATTATGCACACCGGTTCAAATTGTCTTTATACATGCATGACAGCCCAGTATCATTGGCCGTCTTGTCTAAACTATGGAGAACCGTGTTATGAGGAAGTTGATTCTTCTTATCGCAGTACTTATTTCGGCCACGGCGCTGTCACAGGAGCAGGTGTCCGGTGAAAACCCGCAGGCCACGATACACACTAACCGCGGAGACATACGCATTGAACTCTTTGCAAACGAAGCGCCGGCATCCGTCGAGAATTTCCTGCAATATGCCCGCGACGGCCACTACGACGGCACGATCTTCCACCGCGTGATCAGCCACTTCATGATCCAGGGCGGCGGTTTCACGCCCGACAGGCAGCAAAAACCGACCCGTGAGCCAATTGTCAACGAGGCGGACAATGGTCTGAGTAACGTACGTGGAACGATAGCCATGGCGCGTACCAACGAAATTGATTCTGCGACCTCGCAGTTCTTCATCAATGTCGAACTGAACGCTGGTCTCGACCACACTGGCAAAAACAGCTCGCGCGAATGGGGTTATGCCGTGTTCGGCAAGGTGGTTGACGGCATGGATGTCGTGGACGATATCCGCTTCGTTGAGACCGGACCCGGCGACTGGCCGGTTGAGGACGTACTGATCGAATCAGTTGAGGTTCACTAGCCCGAACATTGCACCAGCCGCAACAGGCCCTGCACCATGACCACATTGTTCATCTCGGACCTGCACCTGGACGACAAGAGGCCGGAAACCACTGCCCTGCTGCTGCGGTTCCTGGAACGCGAAGCCGCCAACGCCGAGGCCCTTTACATCCTCGGCGACTTGTTCGAGTACTGGCTGGGTGACGACGCACCGTCGGATTGCTCGCTGGCAGTCGCAAAGGGCCTGCGCGCATTAGGCCAAAAGGGTGTTGCCTGCTATTTCCAGCACGGCAACCGCGATTTTCTTTTGCGGCAGAACTACGCTGACCTGGCTGGCATGACCCTGCTGCCGGAAGAGTACCTGGCGGACCTGTACGGGGAACGTGTGCTTTTGATGCACGGTGACAGCCTGTGCACGGATGACGTCGAATACCAGCAATTTCGCAGCCAGGTTCGCGACCCGGCGTGGCAAAAGGAGTTCCTGGCACAGAGTGCTGAACAGCGCCTGGAAGCCGCCAGGATGGCGCGTGACGCCAGTGCCCTCCACAAGGGTGACGTGGCCATGGCCATCATGGATGTCAACGCAGCCGAAGTGCTCAGGCGCTTTGAGCGCCATGGCGTACAAAGGCTGATCCACGGTCATACGCATCGCCCAGCCGTGCATGAATTGACCGCCAACGGGCAGGCTGCGCAGCGCATTGTGCTCGGTGACTGGTTCACCCATGGCAGCGTGTTGCGGGTCACCCCGGACGGTTACGACCTGGCCGTCATCTGACACGCCCTGTAGGAGCGGCCTCTGGCCGCGATTCCATTTCAATCAATAGCCTGATTGTTTACCGGTGTGGGCTCCCGGCTCCGCAGCCCTCGGCAACTGCTCCTGCGTT
>JAPHTE010000393.1 GCA_026196445.1 Lysobacterales bacterium | reverse complement strand
TTACGTGCTGGGCGGGCGCGCCATGGACGTGGTGCACGGTGAAAAAGAGCTGCGCCGTTATATGCGTGACGCAGTCAAGGTATCCAATGACTCCCCGGTACTGTTGGACCGCTTCCTTGACCATGCCATCGAGGTGGATATCGACGCGATCTGCGACGGCACTGACGTGATCATCGGCGGTATCATGGAGCACATTGAACAGGCTGGCGTGCATTCGGGCGACTCGGCCTGTTGCATCCCGCCACACAGCCTGTCACCGGAGATCCTGGACGAATTGCGTTCGCAGATGACCCGCATGGGACTGGAACTTGGTGTCGTGGGCCTGATGAACGCCCAGTTTGCCCTGCGCGGTGACGATATCTACATCCTGGAGGTCAACCCGCGTGCGTCCCGTACCGTACCCTTTGTTTCCAAGGCGACCGGTCGTCCGCTGGCTTCGATTGCCGCCTTGTGTATGGCAGGTAAAACACTTAAAGAACAAAATATTACAGAGGAAATCATACCTAAATTCTACTCTGTAAAAGAAGCGATATTGCCGTTCCTCAAATTCCCCGGAGTCGATCCGATACTGGGCCCGGAAATGCGCTCTACAGGCGAGGTGATGGGGGTCGGCGAGAGTTTCGGCGAGGCCTGCGCACGTGCCATGCAAGGGGCGAAGTACGGTATCCCGAGACCGGGCCAGGCGTTTCTGAGCGTACGCGACGCCGACAAGGAAACCCTGTTACCGATCGCCGAAGTGCTGGTGCGCAGAGGTTATTCGTTGATCGCGACCGGCGGCACCTGTCAATATTTACGTGATAAGGGCTATATTTGTGAACGTATCAACAAGGTGGATGAAGGCCGTCCACATATCGTGGATGCGATCAAGAACGGCGAGATCGAGTTTATCGTCAATACCACAGAGGGCAGCCAGGCGATCGCGGATTCATTCTCGATCCGGCGCGAGGCGCTGCAATACAAGGTAAGCTATACGACGACCATCGCTCGCGGCTGGGCGACCTTACAGGCCATTGACCATGAATTTGACCGCAAGGTGCACAGCCTGCAGGAATTGCACAACCCGGCGGCCAACGAAACCTGAGCACCTGGTAGGAAACGATAGATGACAAAAAGGACACCATTGACCCACCACGGCGCAAAACGCTTGCGGGACGAGTGCGCGCATCTGAAAAAGGTCGACAGGCCAAAGATCATCGCCGCCATCGCCGAAGCGAGGGCGCATGGTGACCTGAAGGAAAATGCCGAATACCACGCCGCGCGTGAGCAGCAGGGTTTCATCGAGGGCCGCATACGACACCTGGAATCGGAATTGTCCGGTGCGCAGGTGATCGATGTCAGCAAGTTAAGTCCGGGCAGCAAGGTCGTATTTGGCGCCACGGTCACGCTCTACGATGTCGATGCGGACAGCGAAATCACCTACCAGATCGTTGGCGACCTCGAATCGGATATCAAGGAACGCCGTATTGCAATCACCTCGCCGATTGCGCGTGCCATGATAGGCAAAGAAGTCGGTGATGAAATCGTGGTCGATGCACCGGCCGGTGAACTGACCTATGAAATCGTCGACGTCCAGTATATCTAGTGCAGGTTAAGGTCAGGCAAAGATCAATAACGGCGAATTCAGACACGCTGCCTGCATCCCTGCATCCCGTTCTGCGACGCGTGCTGTTGGCGCGCGGTATCGGCGACGAAAAAGCCCTTGACCTGAAACTGGGCCGTCTTCAGCCACCCGGCACATTGTCCGGTATCGATAGAGCCGCGGAAATACTCGCCAATGCTGTAATCAGCGGTGATCGCATCCTGATCGTGGGTGATTTTGACGCCGATGGGGCCACCGGTACTGCCGTTGCAATCCGGGGCCTGCGCGCCATGGGGGCGGACAATGTCGGGTTCCGGGTTCCTGACCGTTTCGAATTTGGTTATGGCCTGAGCGAGGCCCTGGTTGACACGTTTGCAGATAATCCGCCGGATGTGCTGGTCACGGTGGATTCCGGCATCAGCTCGATTGATGGTGTCAAGCGCGCTGCAAACCTGGGGTGTAAAGTCTTAGTCACCGACCACCACTTGCCGGGCGATACGCTGCCCGAGGCCGATGCCATCGTCAATCCGAACTGCCACGGTGATGGTTTTCCCAGCAAGTCCCTGGCGGGTGTCGGCGTGGTCTTTTACCTTCTGAGCATGGTCCGCCAGGTGCTGCGTGAGCGCGGCTGGTTTGATACGGGCAACACCGAGCCAAACCTGGCCAATCTGCTTGACCTGGTGGCGTTGGGGACGGTGGCCGATCTCGTCGGTCTCGACGAGAACAACCGTATCCTGGTGCGCCAGGGCATCGAACGCATCCGCTCGGGCCACTGCAGCATCGGTCTGCTGGCGTTGCTGCGTCTCGGCAAACGGGATTACCGCCACCTCGTGGCTTCCGACCTGGCCTTCGCGGTTGCGCCGAGGCTCAACGCGGCAGGCCGGCTCGAGGATATGAGTGTGGGTATCCGCTGCCTGCTGACAGATGACCGCGAGGAAGCCATGGCCCTGGCGACAGAGTTGGACACGCTCAATCACGAGCGCAAGGCGCGCCAGTCGAGCATGCAGAGCGAGGCCTTTGAAATGATCGGCAAATTACTGGCCGGTCTCCAGGGTGAGGAATTACCGGTTGCCGTGTGCCTGTTCGACCCGGGCTGGCACCAGGGAATCGTCGGGCTCGTGGCGTCACGTATCAAGGACGCCGTGCACCGGCCGGTGATCGCGTTCGCCCCGGAAACGGACGGCTCCGGCGTGCTGAAAGGCTCGGCACGTTCCGTTGAAGGCCTGCATATCCGCGATGTGCTAGCGAGAGTGGATGCTTTACACCCACGGATGATCACGGCATTTGGCGGACACGCGATGGCGGCGGGCCTGACCCTTGACAAGGGTCGCCTGGAAGCGTTTGAACGCGCTTTTGAAGAGGCGGTTAGCTTCTTTATGCAGGACGAGACGTTCAAGAACGAAATCCTGACCGATGGCGAGTTGACGGCAGCGGACATTAACCTGGTATTTGCCGAGCAACTCAGGGCGCTTGAACCGTGGGGCCAGCATTTTCCGGAGCCCTTGTTCGAGGGACGATTTATCATCGAGGAACACAGGGTGGTCGGTGATGCCCACCTGAAAATGCGCTTGCGGCCGCTCGATGGCCACGACAGCATTGACGCCATTGCCTTTCGTTGCCTGCCGGAGGACCTGCCTGGTGGTGCTTCCGTGCAGGTGGTCTACAAACTCGATGTCAACCACTTCCGTGGCCGCAAAACCTGCCAGTTGGTCATCGAGAAGATTCTTGATTAACATTGAGCCTGACCGCCAGCCATGGTGTAAAATGCAGCGCTTTCTCTTAAAGGTACAGACGTGGAAACCAACCAGATAAGCAGCCAGCTTGAAGATTTGCAGCAGCGCGCCGATGCGTTGAGGGGGTACCTTTGACTACGCGGGTAAGAAAGACCGCCTGGAAGAAGTAGAGCGCGAACTGGAAAACCCCGATATCTGGAATGACCCGGCCCGGGCCCAGGCACTGGGCCGCGAACGCGCGCATCTCGATGGCATCGTCAGCACCTTGGAGCGCGTGTCCCAGACCCTGTCCGACAATGCCGAGATGCTGGAAATGGCCGTCGAGGAGGACGACGAGGACATCGTTGTTTCCGTCGTCGAGGAACTCGACGGTGTCGAGGACAAGGTCAGCAAACTGGAGTTCCAGCGCATGTTCCGTGGCGAAATGGACCCCAATCCCTGTTACCTGGATATCCAGGCCGGATCCGGCGGTACCGAGGCCCAGGATTGGGCAGAAATGCTGTTGCGCATGTATTTGCGCTGGGTCGAGCGACGCGGCTGGAAGGGTGACCTGGTAGAGGTTTCGGCGGGTGATGTAGCCGGTATCAAGAGCGCCACGATCCACATCACCGGCGATTACGCCTACGGCTGGTGCAAGACCGAGATTGGCGTGCACCGGCTGGTTCGCAAATCACCGTTCGACTCGGGCAACCGCCGCCATACTTCATTTGCCGCGGTGTTCGTATCACCGGAAGTTGACGACAGCATCGAGGTCGATATCAACCCGGCCGACCTGCGCATTGACGTGTACCGCGCCTCGGGCGCCGGCGGCCAGCACGTCAACCGGACCGAATCCGCGGTGCGCATCACGCATCTGCCGACCAACACGGTCGTGCAGTGCCAGAACGACCGCTCGCAGCACAAGAACAAGGACCACGCGATGAAACAACTGCGTGCCAAGCTGTACGAACTGGAATTGATGAAACGCAATGCCGAGAGCCAGCAACTGGAAGACTCCAAGTCGGACATCGGCTGGGGTAACCAGATCCGCTCCTACGTACTGGATTCATCGCGTATCAAGGACCTGCGCACCAACGTGGAAACCGGCAACACCCAGGCCGTACTGGACGGCGACCTGGATCAATTTGTGGAAGCATCCCTGAAGCAGGGTTTATCAGGCTAGAGGAACAAGCGTGAGCAAACAAGACAAGCACGACACCACGGCAGACAGCGTTGCTGAAGAAAACCGCCTGATCGCTGAACGGCGCGAGAAATTGAATGGCATAAGGGCCGAGCGCAACGCCTACCCGAATGATTTTCGACCGAACAGCTTCGCCGCCGATTTGCATGAACGATTTGCGAATGATGACACGGAAACCCTGGCGCAGGTCGACGAGATATTTGCCGTAGCCGGCCGCATGATGGCCAAGCGCGTGATGGGCAAGATCGCCTTCGTCAAGGTCCAGGACGGTACTGGCAGCATCCAGTTCGTAGTGCAGCGCGATAATCTGTCGGAGGGACTGTACCAGCAGTTCAAGCAATGGGATATCGGCGACATCATCGGTGGCAGCGGAGTGATATTCCGTACCCAGAAAGGCGAATTGTCGGTCAAACCGTCCGAACTGCGCCTGTTGAGCAAGTCGTTAAGACCGTTGCCGGAGAAATTCCACGGACTGACGGATACGGAAACCCGCTACCGGCAGCGTTACGTGGACCTGATCATGAACGAGCAGTCACGCAAGGTGTTCCACGTGCGTTCAAAGATGATCCGCTACATCCGCGATTTCATGGAAGCCCCAGGGCGTGAGTTCCTCGAGGTGGAAACGCCGATGATGCACCCGATACCGGGTGGGGCGACCGCGCGTCCCTTCGTCACCCACCACAACGCGCTGGACCTGACGATGTACCTGCGCGTGGCGCCTGAGCTGTACCTGAAGCGCCTGATCGTGGGCGGCCTGGACCGGGTCTACGAAATCAACCGAAATTTCCGTAACGAGGGGGTCTCGACCCGGCACAACCCCGAGTTCACGATGCTGGAGTTCTACTGGGCCTACGCCAATTTCGAAGACCTGATGGACCTGACAGAGGACATGCTGCGTGGTCTGGCGCTCGAGGTCACGGGTGGAACCAAGGTTGAATTCGAGGGTAAGGAAATTGATTTTGGTGCACGCTTTGAGCGGATCAGCGTGGAAAACGCCGTGCGCAAGTACAGCCCGGAACTGGCAGACGCCGACCTGTGGGATGCCGCTACGCTGCGGGCCGAATGCAAGGCACGCGAAGTTCATACCGAGGACAGTTGGGGTGAGGGCAAGTTGTTGATGGAACTGTTCGACGCAACGGTCGAGCACCTGCTGCTCAACCCGGTGTTTATCACAAGCTATCCAACCGAAGTATCGCCGTTGTCCCGGCGTAACGACGACAACCCGCTGGTCACTGACCGCTTCGAACTGTTCGTCGCCGGGCGCGAAATCGCCAACGGCTTTTCGGAATTGAACGACCCGGAGGACCAGGCTGAACGATTCAGGGAACAGGTTTCACAGAAAGACGCAGGCGACATGGAAGCCATGCATTTTGATGCCGATTACATCCGCGCGCTCGAATACGGAATGCCGCCGACGGCGGGCGAGGGCATCGGTATCGACAGGCTGGTCATGCTGCTGACCGATTCACCGTCGATACGCGACGTGCTGCTGTTCCCGTACATGCGGCCCGAAGCCTGATTGACGGTGGCCGGGGTCACATTTTCCCGATGAAACAATGTGCTTTCCTGAGCCTGGATAATGTCGGTGAGTTCGTCATCGACGACGAACACGCCATCCAACC
>JAPHTE010000430.1 GCA_026196445.1 Lysobacterales bacterium | reverse complement strand
TTACCCACACCCGCACCACCGAACAGGCCAACCTTGCCGCCCTTGGCGATGGGCATGATCAGGTCGATGACCTTGATACCGGTTTCCAGCACGTCGTTACCACCGGCCTGGTCTTCATACGAGGGTGGTGTACGGTGAATCGGCATACGCTTTTCTTCACCGATGGGGCCGGCTTCGTCGATCGGCCTGCCGAGCACGTCCATCACACGGCCGAGGGTTTTCTCACCCACCGGAACGGTAATGGCAGCTCCGGTGTTGGTGACTGACAGTCCGCGTTTCAAGCCGTCGGTAGAACCCAGTGCGATACAACGCACCACGCCGTCACCCAGTTGTTGCTGTGCTTCCAGCACGATATCGGTTCCGTCTACGGTCAATGCGGTGAAAACCTTGGGCATCGCGTCACGCGCAAACTCCACGTCCACGACTGCGCCGATTACCTGAACAATTGATCCAACACTCATTTAATTAGCTCCTAATTTGCCAATGGCCTGCCTTAAACGGCAGCCGCACCACCGACGATTTCTGAAATTTCCTGTGTGATCGCCGCCTGGCGGGCCTTGTTGAAAACCAGGTTCAATTCGGCGATCAAATCACTCGCGTTATCCGTGGCGCTCTTCATCGCGATCATGCGCGCGGCATGCTCCGATGCGAGGTTTTCCAGCACCCCCTGGTAGACCAGGGCCTCGATGTAACGAGTCATGATGCTGTTGAGCAAGGTCTCTGCATCCGGCTCGTAAATATAGTCCCAGATTTCCCGAACTTCCGTATCGTCAGTCTCCGGCAGCGGCAACAACTGCTCGATAACGGGTTTTTGCACCATGGTGTTGACGAATTCATTGTGCACCAGGTAGACACGGTCGACTTTCCGGTCGATGTACTCTTCCAGCATGATCTTGATCGAGCCGATCAGGTCTTCGATCTGCGGTGTTTCACCAAGGTCACTGGCGGCGGCCATCATTTCGACTTTCACGTTCTTGAAATAGCTCATGGCCTTTTTACCCAGCGCCACCAGGCCGACTTCCACGCCTTGCTGCTGCCACTTACCCATGTCCGGCAACATCTTCTTGAACAGGTTATTGTTCAAACCACCACACAAGCCGCGGTCACTCGAAATGACGATGTAACCGACTTTCTTTACATCCGGGTGTTCGATTGTGAACGGATGGCGGTATTCGGGGTTCGCCTTGCCGAGGTGGCCGATGACGCGATACATCATGCGCGCGTATGGGCGGCTCTCCTTCATCAAATCCTGCGATTTGCGGATTTTGCTGGCCGAGACCATCTCCAGCGCGGAGGTCACCTTCTTGGTGTTCTCCACGCTGCGGATCTTGGTGACAATCTCTCTTCCACCTGCCATATTCAGATTACTCCGTCAGGTTCCTGTCGATTACCCACTTTTCTACCAGCTACCCGTGGTTTTGAAATCATCACAGGCTGACTTCAACTCGGCGTGCAATTCGTCGTTCCAATCGCCGTGGTTCAGGCGCTCCATGAACTCGTTATGGGTATTGTTCATGAAGTCCTGCAAACCGGCTTCGAAGGCACCGATCTGGTTCAGCTCGATGTCGTCCATGTAGCCGTTATCGACAGCGAACAGCGAGACACACATCTCCGCCACGCTCATCGGGCTGTATTGGGCCTGCTTCATCAACTCCGTCACGCGCTGGCCACGCTCCAACTGGGCGCGGGTTGCATCGTCCAGGTCAGAGGCGAACTGCGCAAAAGCCGCCAGTTCACGGTACTGGGCCAGTGCCAGACGGACACCGCCACCCAGCTTCTTGATGGCCTTGGTCTGGGCCGCGCCGCCGACACGCGAAACGGACAAACCGGCGTGTACGGCCGGGCGAATACCGCCGTTGAACATGTCGGTTTCGAGGAAAATCTGACCATCGGTAATCGAGATCACGTTGGTCGGTACAAATGCTGATACATCACCAGCCTGGGTCTCAATGATGGGCAGCGCTGTCAGGGAACCCGTTTTGCCTTTTACTTTGCCCTCGGTGAATTTTTCAACGTATTCTTCGTTCACGCGCGCAGCGCGCTCGAGCAAGCGTGAATGCAGATAGAAAACATCACCCGGGTAGGCTTCACGGCCCGGCGGGCGACGCAGCAACAGGGAAACCTGGCGATAAGCCCAGGCCTGCTTGGTCAAATCGTCGTAAATAATCAGGGCATCTTCACCGCGATCGCGGAAATACTCGCCCATCGTGCAACCTGCATACGGCGCCATGTACTGCATGGCCGCGGAATCGGAAGCCGAGGCGTTGACCACTATGGTGTGCTCCATCGCGCCGTGCGCTTCCAGGGTGCGCACTACGTTGGCCACGGTGGACTGCTTCTGGCCGATGGCGACATAGATACACTTGATGCCTGAACCCACCTGGTTGAGGATGGTATCGATAGCGATGGCGGATTTACCGATCTGGCGGTCACCGATGATCAGTTCTCGCTGGCCACGTCCGATCGGCACCATGGAGTCGATAGATTTCAGACCGGTCTGAACAGGCTGATCTACCGATTTGCGCCAGATGACACCGGGCGCCACTTTTTCAATCGGGGCAAAGCCGTCGTTCTCGATCGGACCCTGGCCATCGATGGGCTCTCCCAGGGCGTTTACGACCCGTCCTAACAAGCCGTGGCCGTGCGGAACCTCGAGAATCCTACCGGTGCACTTGACCGTGTCACCCTCGGTGATGTGTTCGTAGTCACCCAAAACAACGGTACCGACAGAGTCGCGCTCGAGGTTGAGCGCCAACCCGTAGGTGTTGCCGGGAAACTCGATCATCTCACCCTGCATGGCGTCTTCGAGGCCATGGACACGGGCGATGCCGTCAGAAACACTGACCACGGTGCCTTCGTTACGGGTTTCAGCTGAAATATCCAGCTCTTCAACACGCTGTTTGATCAGCTCAGAGATTTCAGATGGATTCAATGTAGTCTGCATTGTCTTTTTTTCCTGTCAGATCACCCGGTTT
>JAPHTE010000424.1 GCA_026196445.1 Lysobacterales bacterium | reverse complement strand
GTATCTATGCGACCTATCTGGAGACCGACGATACTGAGCGCCAGGCCTGTTTTTTGTCAGCTGCGGAGCGGGCGGAAGATGCCATCCGCCTGTTGCCCGACGATGCCAATGGCCACTACTTCCGCGCTTTCAACCTGGGGCGTTACAGCCAGAGCATCTCCGTGATCAAGGCCCTGGGTGAAGGTATAGGCGGCAAAATCCAGGCCAGCCTGCATCATGCGCTGGAGGTCGCACCCGACCACGCCGAGGCACACACCGCTTTGGGTATGTACCACGCCGAGATCATCGACAAGGTGGGCAAAATGGTTGGCAAGATCACATACGGCGCCAGTGTTGATAAAGCCCTGCAGCATTTTGAGCGCGCGCTCGAACTAACACCGGACTCACCCATCGCGCATATTGAGTACGGCAACGGGCTGTACCTGCTGTTTGGCGATGAGCGGCTGGATGAAGTTACGGATCTTTATGTCAGGGCCACCGGGTTGCAACCCCGGGACGCGATGGAAAAACTAGATATCGAGGCTGCGCTGGCGGAAATGGAATGACGCCGGCTGGCGAGGAAATTGCGAACTGGCCGGTAACTCCGGGGCTGTTGAAACTTATACGGGTGGTTCGTCGTGCAAAACGTGGTCGAGCAGGTTCTGTGCCGTTTGCACATTAGGCCGGCCTTCAAGCGGTAGCATCAGGCCCAGGTAGAGCAACTTCTCAAATTCTTTCTTGAAACGGGAAATGATCCCTTTGGGCTCAGCTACCAGCCGGCGATCACTGATCAGCCCAAATAATACCTGGCCGTTGTAACTCAGAATGCTGATACCCAGGCCGATGTTGCCGTTTTGAGGCACCCAGAACATCATTTCACGAATTTTCGAACCCGCCAGGTAGAGCGGTTGCTGGGGGCCGGGGACATTGGTCAGCACGGCGCTGGCCTTCTGGCTGAGTAAATCCAGCACGGGTTTCTGTAACACCGATGGGCCCATGCCGAGCGCGGCCAGAAAGCCCAGTGTCACGGTCGCCTGTTTCGACGCCTTGAGTTCATTCATGCGCTCGTTGACCAGGTAAAGCCTTTCCAACGGGTTATCCACACCCAACGGCAGTGACAGAAATACCAGGCCGAAGTGGTTACCGAGCTCCTGTGCATGTTCCAGCGGACGCAGGTTCACCGGTACGGTGGCACGGATATCCTGCACGGCCTCGGGGTCATCCCCTTCATCGAGCATATATTGCCTGAGAGCACCGGTCACAGCTGCGATCAGCACGTCGTTAACCGTACAGCCAAATGCCTTGCTGACCGCCTTGACCTCATCCAGCGGCAATGGCTCTGCCCATGCGACTTTTTTGCGCGAACCCAGTTGTCCCTTTAAACGGGTCACAGGGTCATTTTCAAGTGTTAAGGAATGCACCAGTTCACGCACGATTTCGTTGACTTCCTGCGCGTAACCACTCGCAATTGACGGATCCTGCAATATCTTCGCACCCTCCTCGATCAGCTGCTGGCCGAGGTGTGTGGCGAAATCCAGACCGTCACGGGCAGGTTCAATCAGGCGCCGGAACAGCATCGATTCCTTCACCCGTTGTTTCTTCCATATTTCCGGTTCACGTGCGGTTGGCCTGCCCTCGGGTGTCGGGTCGGTCAACGACAGGAATAACTGGACCAGGGCGATGCCGTCGGCGATGCAGTGATGGATGCGCATCACCATTACCGGGCCTTCGACGTAGTTTTCAACCACGTGGATCTGCCACAACGGCCGTGAGTGATCCAACGCCGTACTGGCCAGGTCTGATACCAGCAATTCGAGTTCCCCACCGTCGGCATTACCGGGCAGCGCCGTGCGTCGCACGTGCCAGCGGATATCGAAATCCTCGTCGAACTCCCAGTAGGCGCCGCGGGTGCGATCCACCGCCTTTTGCCGAAAACGCCGAAACGCCAGGAAGCGCTGCTGTATGGTTTCGAGCAGGGCTTCGTAGTCCAGGTGTTCATCCATGATGATGATGCCGTTGATCATCATCAGGTTGGTTGGCTGCTCCATGCGTAACCAGGCAGTATCGACCTTGGAAATCGGTTCTCTGACAGGTTTTTCGCTCAATTCAATGGTTTCCCGCTGTTATACACGCGACTGAAATCATTGTATTCCTATTTGGGCGGTGAACTCTATTGAATTTCCGGCCAATACCCAACAAACTGGGCAGGTTCACAGGGGAAATGAACATGAATCTGTTGGTTATCCTGTTGTTACTCGCGCTTGCCATATGGGTGTTTGAGCGCTTTTATCTACGCGGTGGGCCAGGCACAATCCCGGCCAAGCCAACCGATCCGGATATCTACCGGGTCAATGAAAGTAGCGAGGACTCTGCTCCACAACGCGAAACTGTCATTCGCACCGTCAGGGACCTGACCGGACAGATCAAGATCGCGATTGATAATCACGAATTACGCAGAGCGCGTACCATTTTCAATCGTATCGGCGAAGGCCGTGAGTTCGCGAGCGATATCCGCCCGGTGGATGCCGGTGGTATCAATGCCGAGTGGGTGCTCGCCCCGGGAACTGACCCTTCACGGCGAGTGCTGTATATCCACGGTGGCGGCTTCATCATGGGTTGCCCACAAAGCCACCGTGTCATCACCAGCAGGCTTTCTGAAGTTGGCGGGTGTGCGGTGCTCTCCATCGACTACCGCCTGATGCCTGAGCACAGACACAGCGATTGTGTCGAGGATTGCCGTACGGCGTACCGCTGGATAATCGAAAACGGGCCTGATGGACCAGGCAAAGCCAGGCAGTTATTTTTCAGTGGTGATTCTGCCGGTGGCAACCTGGCGCTGTCCCTGGCGGCGTGGACCCGGGATAAAGAATTGCGTTGCCCTGACGCGATCGTGGTCATGTCGCCCCTAACCGACGTGACATTTTCCGGCGCCAGCCTGCGTGAAAATTATGCTACCGATATCATGCTCAGACGCATCATGGGTACGTTGAACAAGCTACCGAAGTTTGTCAAAAGCTGGTGGGTGGTCTGGACCTACAGGGTGCGGCCCGCCGATCCGGAAGTTTCCCCGCTCATGGGTGACCTGGCAAATCTGCCACCTACGCTGGTACAGGCCAGCGAGGCCGAGATGCTGCTGGACGATGCACGCCGCTACGTGTTCAAGGCGCACGCCTCAGGATCACCGATAAGGCTTCAGACCTGGACGAAGATGGTGCATATCTGGCAAATCTTCTACCCGGATTTACCGCAAGCCAAAGAAGCCTTCGACGAAATCGGCAAGTTCATCAGGGAACACGAATAGATCCTGCAATTCGACTTGCAATCAGTTCAGCTAATCGCACTCAAACTCTGCAACCCAGATCACCGGTATAAAATCGCGATGACATCACGTTAGCCGCCGTGCGATTTTTTTCGGTTTGGTTAAAGCAGGCTGGAGGTTTATTTGATGAGGACTCTTCTCAACTGGTGCATCATTCCATTGATCCTGTTGGTCGCCAGCGATACCGGGGCTGATACGAAACAGGATTTCCTCGCCGCGGTTGATTCCTTTTATGCAGCGGTCAATGCCGGTGACCAGGTTGGTCATGCTGCACTGTTTAGCGATGATGCCTGGATGCTGCCCGACGGCTGGCAGATATCCCGTGGCGAGACCCTGAAAACATCCATCCGTGAGCGCACTGGCTGGGTGTTCCGCCTGAAGGACGTCGAGCGTCTTGAATACGGCATCAGTGGTGACCTGGCTTACACGGTCAACCAGTATTACTACACCTACCACCAGCAGGACGCTCAACCGGAATGGCACAAGACAAAGAACGTGCATATCTGGAAACGCCAGCAGGACGGTTCCTGGCGCCTGCATGTGGATATCTGGAACTCGACACCGGAATAGGTAACAGGGGCTCTGCGCCCGGCGTATCGCCGGGCATGGCGTTACTTCACGAAAGGAATACTGGGCACGTAACGAACCGTGCGGTCGGATAACGCCCGCATCGTGTTTATCACCGCCTGGTAGGTGCAGTTGGTGCCAATCACGATCATCGTATCAGACGGAATTCCAGCAGCCCAATCCGGCTTGGCCGGATCAAGCACAATTGACGGTCGCACCTTACGCTCACAGCCTGTTTGGTAGACAATGGGCGGTCGAACTATCCTTAGAGAACCGTAATATGACTGCTGACAAGGCCTGGGTCGGGCTGACGAATGAAGATATCCGCGAGATGCTGGTCGCGTTGGTAGGGTTCCGTTTCGGCACCGAGCCTGAGACCCGTCTCGATGAAATACGCGAAGAGCGGGAAGCCTATGCGGGGCGGTTTCTTAAAATGGCCGGCGTCGGGTCCGATGACACGGTGCTGGAACTGGGCTCCGGTTGTGGTTTTGGCACCCGTGCCGTGGCAAAAATGGCAAAGAAGGTGCTGGCCTGTGATATCAGCGAAGCTTATCTCACCTATGCCCGGCAGGAACTGGAGGGCATTGACAACATCGAGTTCCACCACGTGCAAAGCCGTGATTTGAACGCCATCGCAGATCACAGCGTGGACAAGATCGTGTCGATATCGGTCTTTATCCACTTCAACCTGTATGACATTTACCTCTATTTTCTGGAGTTCAAACGCGTGCTCAAAAACGGGGGCCGTGTCGTATTCGATTTTGCCGATTCACACCGTTTGGGCGGTGGTATCCGTTCGAAAGTTTTGACAGGCCAGTTCCTCGAGCACGCACCCTACTACCGCGACATGCCCTCCAACCTGCCCGGCCTGGTGCAATGGAATTCGGCGAAGGGTATCCGGGGCGTGGCCAAGTTGGCCGGTTTCCGCCAGGTCAGTCACCGCGGTCACCGGTTGTTGTTCGAATCCTGCTAACGGAATAATAGTGGGAGCTTACCTGCGACGGGACGGACGGCAAAGACCACTGTTAAGCTGCGTACGCCGCCAGCCCGCATATTGCACCAGTATCCAGGATGATGGCGCAGGACAGATTCGAGTGGGCGCCGGGCTAGACTAAGGCCCATAGCCATAGCTATGGGCCGAAGGAAGCTCAAGTCCAGTCGGATATGGACAAGCCAGGGCCTGGATAGATATCGGGCCGGGGTACAAACTGCACTCCGGGGATTTCCAGCAATTTTGTCAATATGCTTAATTGAATCATATACATGCAACAAGGCCCGATGACGACTGGTGCAATATGCGGGTTAAAGGGGTGAAGCATGCTTGTGGGAATCATCTTTAGGGTCCTGGTGGATGATGACCTCCGAGTCCGGCAGAAACGTCATGATTTCACGCTCTATCTGGTCGGCAATCGCATGTGCCCGCTTTAACGACATGTTCTCCTCAAGTTCCAGGTGCATCTGTACGAAGCGCATATGTCCGGATTGGCGGGTACGCGTGTGGTGTGTGCCCGTCACCTCGGGGTGGGCCATGGCAATGGCATTGATTTGCTCCAGCACCTCTTCGGGCAGTTCCCTGTCCATCAACTGCTGGAATGCTTCGTGGCCAATCTGGAAGGCACTGTAAAAAATGTAAGCGGCGACCACCATGGCAAATATGGGGTCGGCTTTGGTCCAGCCCAGTGATGCCAGGTACAGGGCTATAAGTACGCTGATATTGGTCAAAAGGTCGGTTATGTAATGTAGTGAATCGGCGCGAATGGCCGTCGATCCTGTTTTGCGGATGACGTGGCGCTGGATAAGCAGCAAAACCAGGGTCAAAAAAATTGCCAGGGCCATCACCCACATTCCCATTGGAACCTGTTCAACTGCGTGTGGATAGCGCAAACGGTCGACGGCATGGAAAACCAGGAAAACTGCCGAACCTGCAATAAACGCCGATTGCGCAAGACCCGCTAGTGGTTCGGCCTTACCGTGGCCAAAACGATGTTCTTCATCGGGCGGTTGCAAGGCGTATCGAATTGCAAACAGGTTAATCAGCGACGCGAGGCTGTCCATGACAGAGTCGACCAAAGACGCCAACAGGCTGACCGAACCGGTCATGTACCACGCGCCCGTCTTGGCGACGATCAAAACCCCCGCCGTCAAAACCGAAGCACCACTGGCCAGTTTTAACAAACCTGCCCGGTCAAGCCCTTTTTTACGGTCCTGCTTGTACACGAAGTTTACCTAAACCTCCATCGATTGCGGATCAGGCCATAATCCGCAGCGCCAGCCACGGTACCAGGTTGAATACCAGAACGACCACTTTAAAAAATCCGATGAACGAATAAAAGATGATGTCGAAAGTTTCCCTGGAAATGGGAATCCAGCGGCTCTGCAGACGATACGCCAGGTTTGGCATCAGCATGTAAACCAGGGTCAGGAACAGCAATATGCCAAAGTTGATGATGGTGCACCACATGAAAAAAGACATCAGTGTATGGATATCCATGGTTTTGCTCCCCGGTTGATCCTGCACGCAGTATAACGCGTTACATCAAACCAAAAAAAAAGGGCCACCGATGTGGCCCTCAAGTAAATTACCAGACTTTAAAGTGGTTGAGGAAACCAGTTTCCTCTTGCAATAAATACAGGGTCAGCGGGTCAGTAAGTCAGCCAAAGCAGCGACTGCTTCATCGTCATCTGACTGCGCCAGCCAGAATAGCGCCTGGCGGCGCGCTTCACGTGGCGCCTGCTTGTCACGGGCGATATCCAGTAACATCCGGCTGCTGTCCTCACCGGGCAATTGGGAAACTGCGAATACCGCCTTTTCCAGGATATCTTCATCCTGCTCGGCAGCAATTACCTCTTTTAACCAGCCCTTGGCCTCGTTCGGGTACTCCTGCGCCAGCCAGAACAGGGCTTCACCACGTTGCTCGGGATCGCGGTCGGATTTGCTGATTTCCAACAATAGCTGCGCGGCTTCCGGACTGTCGTTTTGCGATAATGCGAAGTTGATCTCGCGGCGTCGGTCACCCCGTGGCAATTCACCCAGCAGACGCTCGAGAAAATTGAACCCTTGCTCGCCACGTGCTTCACCCAACCAGAACACCGCTTCGCTGCCACGTTCTTTATCGGTATCCCTGGCCAGTGAATAAAGCCGTTTCGCCGCGCCGTCGCTACGGTGCAAGGCCAGAGCGTACAGTGCCCCGTCGCTGTCATCAGCGCGGGCGATACCTTCCAGCCAATCCATCCCGGCATTCTCGTCTACCTCGCCAATCCAGGCCACTTGTTCACCGTTACCATCCACCGGGCAATGAGTACCCATTACACGCAGCTTGTGCACACGACCGTCACGGATACTGGCATACACGATCGCTTCATCAACCAGTGGTGAGTCGGACCGGGAGCCATAACTCGTGTGCCCGGGTGCCAGGCCGCAACCGACCTCGCCCATGACACCCCATTTACCTTTCCAACAACATGGGGAGCGGGTGCCTTCGAGAACCGGCATGCTGAACGCCAGCCATTGGCCCTCCGCTGCCTTGACCGCTTCAGCCGGGTTGCTGATGTCCTGGTACTCGGTCACGTCTGCATTGTAAAGATCATCGATCTGGGCCCAGGCGGAACCACTTAAACACACCAGCAAGCAGGCCAGGTATTTGCTGGCCATCACTTCTTCTCCAGCAGTTCGAACAGGTACTGGTCGGCTTCATCCGAATCCATCAGGCTCAGCTTTTGCATCATTTCACGTTTCAACGCAGCGTCGGTCTCAGTCTTCAACAGTCCGATCAGGCCGCTGGCGTCGTCCATGATCATCATGGCCTCGATGATCGACTCCTTTTCATCGCGTGATACATCCGGGTAGATGCTGACCAGGTATTGACCGGATTTCCGATCACCGCTAACCGCCAGCATCTCGATCGCGGACGAACGCATTTCTGGATCCTGCTCCGATTGCAATACTTTTATCAAGCCATCGGTATCGTCTGCAATCATCAACGCTTCGAGCACCATCTTGCGCAAATCAGGCTCATGGATGCTTTGATAAAGTTCCGCTAATTCAGTGGTGGCCTCGTTGATGCCCAGCACGTGGATCGCCTGGCCGCGCAGTTCCGGATCGCTCTCCGTGCGCACGATTTTCAACGCCAGGTCCTCACCCTCGTCCATCATGACCAAAGCCTCGAGAACCGCTTTCTTTTCAGTCGTGGTGGCGTTCTGATATATCGATTCAAGCAAGTCTGCAGCGCCCTTGTCGTCATTAATCGCGATACCCTCGATAGCTGTCTTTCGTAGCTCCGGGTCTGTCTCGCTTTCAAGCACCTGTCGCAACACGCCGCTGTCACCCGCAATAAAGAAGGCTTCCAGGGTTGCAACCTTCGTTTCCTGGCTGGAAAGCGTCGGGTAAAGCGCCTGCAGTTCATCAGTGGCATCCATCACTCCCATTGCGTGGATGATTTCAATTTGCAACTTCGGATCTTTTTCAGCTTTCAGAAGCTCGGCCAATGGTTTTGAGTAATCACTGACGATAAAGGCGTTGATAACCGCTTCTTTCACCTGGTCACTTCCAGATTCCCGGTACAGGTCAGCGAGCAGCGCCATGGACTCCTTGTTGGAAGCGATACCGAGCATGTTGATGGCATCCGCTTGCAATCCGGGATTCTTGCTGTCGCGGGCAAACTCAGCGATGGCCTGTTGGGCACGGGGATCATCACTCATACCCAGCATAAACAGCGTGTCGGCCCGGTATTCCTCCGATTCACTTGTCTTCAGCTCTTCAAGCACCAGTGGCAGGGCACGGTCAGGATCCCGGTCCATCAGTTGTGCCAGGGCAAACATGCGCAGTTCCTCGTCCTCCATCACATTGTCGGTGCCGGCAACCAGTTCCGGTGAAGCGCCATGCTCGATTTGCAGAACCTGGGCTTCTTTCAGCCAGCGGCTATCGGGGTAGCTGCGTTCCAGCTTGCGGATCTGCCTTTCGGCTTCCCTGTCGCGTTTGGCTTCATACAGGGCATAGGCCCTCCAGTACATGGCAGCATCGGTGTCTTTCTCACCGGTCTCGATTGCCTGCTCGAAATATTCTACGGCAGCCGTCCATTCCTTCTCACGCAGGGCCTTCTGGCCGTCGTCGTAAGGCGTCTGTGCCATCGCGGTGACCGCGATCAAGGCACTGGCCAGGATGGTTTTTTTCAATATCGTGTTGATAGACATAATCGTGTCCTTATACAGAGATTTCAGATTTATTCAGTTTTGCGTTCATGACGCGCACCCGGAACAGCAACCCTTCCCTGACCTCTTTCTGCATCCGTTCACGGGTGGCCGGTGAACCGGACTGGGCCTCGTAGGCCATTTCGATCAACAAGGGCTCGAGCTCGGCCAGGAACGCGGCCAGCTTGTGCTTACCCTGAGCGGCAGCCGCCTGCCGGTAAAGACGGTTGGCGACGAGCATATCGGTTGCGTATTCGGCTTCGCGCGCATCGACCTCGGTGCTGTTGGCAAACTGGGTCATTACCAGGTTGACCTGTTCCAGGTGACCGGATACCGAGTGGGACAGCAGACGGTCAGCTTCAATACCGGCCATTGCAACAGCGGGTACGTTCATCGGCCCTGCCGGCTGTTCAACACCCTGCTGAACACCATTGCGGCCCAACATGAAGGCCAGGGCCGTGACCAGCGTAAGCGACAGCGCACCCGCCAGGCTGAAACGGGGTTGTTTGAGCGCTGATAACCAGGCCCAGCCGTTGGTTTTGCCGCTGTCTTCAGCCAGCCGTGGCGATATCCGCTGCCAGACGTGCGCACCGTAATCGCTGCCGCGATGTGGTGGGTGATAGGTATCCGCCAGTTTCAGCTCAATACACAGGGCCTCGAACCGGGCAGACAACTCCGTGTCGCTCGCCACCTTTGCGGCCAGGTCCGGATCATCATGTTCGCCGTAAAAAAGTAGTACCAGGTCTTCGTCTGTAATCGTGTTCATGCTGTCACCAATGGTTTTAACGCAACGCGCATCTTTTTCACTGCGCGAAAAATATTCTGTTTACAGGCGCCCGTCGTGATATCCATGATCTGCGCGATTTCCTTGATCGAGTGGCCCTCGTAGTGCTTGAGCAGCAAGGCGATGCGTTCCGACTCACTCAGGTTCATCATGGCCGCCCGGGTCTGGGTACTGATATCTATCTGGTGGCTTGAATCCGCAGACATCGATGAATGATCAGGCGCTTCCCACTCGGTTTCCGCGGTTTCGAACTGTGCTCGTCTGGCGTGCTTGCGCAGGTAATCCATCGCCGTATTGACCGTGATCCGGTGCAACCAGGACTTGAAACTGGACTCCATGCGAAACTCACCGATCTTCCGCCAGGCCTTGATGAACACCTCCTGGACGATGTCTTCGGCCGCGTGCTCGTCGGCACTCAAACGCCAGGCCAGCCGGAACATCGCATGGCTGTGTTCCATCACCAGTTGGCGAAACGCCGCGCGGTCGCCTGCGGCGGCCTTGCGGATGTTTTGTTGTTCGGTTTGGCTCATGTCACGTGTATAGACGGAAGGTGAATAGATTAGGTTAGCCGAGCCTG